>SLLF01000093.1 GCA_007134175.1 Kiritimatiellia bacterium
TGATGCGGACCAGCGCTTTTACCCCTCGTTCCATTACTTACTCCTCGTCATCCGGTGATCCGCTTTTGAACAGATAGACATACACAAAAAAGAAAGGCAGGCACGGCAGCAGATATAAAACGCCTTGCTGGGTGTACAGGATGCGCTCCCGACTCACCATCAGCCACCCAAGAAATCCCAGGAACCCGATACTATTAAGCACGAGGATGGTGATACGCAAGGTTCGATCGGTCATCGTGCCCCTTTCGTTACCCGCACCAACCAGGCCACCAATGCGTCCACTTGTTCCGGATGCAGCACCGGCTCGATCGACTGCTGCGCAATCGCCTCCACGCAGGGTGCGGGATGAAGCAGCGGCACGTCGCTGACAGGCACCTCCACCGAGGTGTTGGGCGAGAGAAATACAACGTAGCGATGAATCGGTGCCGGTCCCAACCCCTGCTGCTCCAGCGCAAGGCGCAGCATTTCCGCCTGGCGTTTTACCTGGCGCACGGGATTGTGCACCCGGACAGGCGGCTGACCCGGCATGCGGAACTGCTGCCACTGGTCGGCGGTCGGGTCACCGACGATCCGACCGCGCCAGTTTTTGGTCTCGATCACGAACAGACCGCGCGCACAGACAACCAGATGATCAATCTGGGCGCTGGTGCGCCCCACTTTCATGCGCAGATCGTTGAACACATAGTGTGACTGGTCCAGCGCCGCCTGCAAGCGCTGCATCACTTCCGTCTCGCCGCGCAACCCCGCCTCGACGATGCGATCTTCGCGGCGGTTTTGCCGGGCGCGCAGCCAATGCGCCCCGCTGAACAGGGCTGCCGCCACCCCGAGCGCCACCAGGGTGACTTTGCCAACGAGCCAATAACGGAGAACGCCTGCCGCCAACAACACCACGGCCAGCGCAACTTCCACCCGCAGGACCCAATGGAGCGTGCGGGTTTCGCGCGCAAGCGCCAGGCGCTTGCGCGTGAGCGACGATTCTTCCGACATGATGCGAGCCATACGGTTCCGCCGTCCTTCCGGTTCAGTAGCGAACCACCACTTCCGCGCGCGCCGAGCGGGCCTGCAGCTCCGTGATGCGGATACGCACCTGATCGCCCGGTTGCGTGGCCGGCACAAAGACCACCAGTCCTTCGATGCGGGCCACCCCGTCCATGTCGGGATTGCGCCGGTCCCGTTCCGCGATCTCCACATCGAACTCCTCGCCCGGCCTGACCGGCAGGTCGCGCGTGTCGGCTGCCGGTGGCGGTGCCGTGGCCACACGTACCCGTTCCAGCACCACCCCATCCGCCGTGCGCCTTCCCAGTTGAGTGACTTCGATGATCACCTCTTCACCCGGCACGGTGTCCGGAACAAAAGTTACCAACCCGTCAATCCGCGCCACCCCGGTAGCACCTTCCCGCGCCTGATCTTCTATCGTGACATGGTAACGCCCCCCGGGCCGGGCCGTCGCGCGGCGGCTACCGCGCGCATCGATCACCTGCCCCACGTTCAACGCTAGATCCTCCGGGCGGGCCACGGTCGTGTGCGCAATGGTCTCTTCCACGCCGGTTGGCCCGCGACGAACCACCAGCCATAGTACCAGCCCTACCGCGCTCAGGCTCACCGCCAATAACAGCCAGAGGCCCCCACCCGAAGCCGTGCCGGTGTTGCGGACGCTATTCAGTTGTGCGTTCGGTGCCATAATCTTTATCAGGTAACCGGGCAGGTTAACGCAAGAGGAGCACCAAGACAACCGTCAATCCGTAAAGGCCCAGATTGGCCAGTAACGGCTTATCGGTCAGCAGCAAACGCTCTGGTTGGCCGCCCTGCTCATGGCGGTAGACGAGGTCCAGATAGCGGAACAGACCAAACAGGACGAACGGGATCGTAAATCCCAGCGCATGCGTCCCGAATTTTTCCACGGTATCGGGCCACAGGGTATACAAGGCATAGCAGACCACGGTTGCCGCGCCGACCATGGAAATCAATTGATCGAGCAAAGCGGCATCATAGGTGCGCATGCTGGCGCGGGACGACTCGGCCGAGCGGTTTAAGACCACCCGTTCGTGACGCCGCTTGCACAACGCGAGGAACAGCGCCAGCAAGAGGGTGCAGAGCAGCAGCCAAGGGGATATCGGGACCGCGATCGCCACCGCGCCCGCCAGTGCCCGCAGCACGAAGCCGGCGGCAATGACAAACACATCCACCAACGCCACGCGCTTGAGCCCCAAGGTATAGACCACCTGCATCGCGGCGTACCCGGCCAACACGCCCGCCAGCACCGGTGTTACGGCCAAAGCAACACCCAAAGCCACCACGGCCAGTAGCGCACCCGTGCCGAGCGCGATGCGCGGGGAAAGATCCCCGGCCGCGATCGGCCGCAATTTTTTAACCGGATGCATGCGGTCCTCCGCCTGGTCCCGCACATCGTTAAAGAGGTAGATTGCGCTGGCCAGCAGGCAGAAACTAAGGGCGGCCAGCAGCACCACGCCCAACGCGGGCCAATCAAGCGTAAGGGCTCGATCACCGAAGGCAAAAATGAAGGGGGCCAACACAACCCCATTCTTGGTCCATTGCGCCGGCCGCAGGGATCGCCACAAGGCCAGCGCGTCCCAGTGCTGGCTATCTCCATTCACTCCTCGCCTTTCTTTCACGGATCCATCACTTTCAATTCTATCCCGTTTATGATTGGCTCGCGACTACTGCCGGGTGATGATTGTCCGCTTATTTCAAGTCGATTCTCACTGATATCGACGTATCGGTCCAGTACCAGCCCGCGCAGCGGGCCACCAGCCTGTGCCACGGGATCGATGCCCTCGGCCACGACCGTGCCGTTCAGCAGCAGGTCGAATACCCGTTCCCCCGGTTGCACCGTGTGGTCCAGTTCCGCAAAGTGCAACCTAACCCGATAGCGACGGTTCAATAAATCATCGAGCACCACCGGGTCATCACTTTCACGAACAGAAGCCGCAATCCACAACTCCCCTTCAGTCTTATCCCGCTGCAAAGAGCCGGGATGGCGTCGCCGAGTGCCCGGCTCATCGTACCAGATGATCCCGTCGGCAGCGACCCGTCGCCCCGGAGCGCCAAAATTGACCCCGAACCGGGCGGGGTCGCGCGCGGCCCCTTCATAGCGGGTCCACACCTCGACGTACGGGTCGTTGGGCATGGGGATCAAGGCCAGGGAGGTCTGATGGGCATAGCTGCAAATGCAGGTACGGGTGTAATCCGGGGCATTGAGCACGCCATCGGCGGCAATCAAATTATTAGAGCACCCGGAGCGGATGCCGGCGATAAAGCCGGTACCTGAATCCGTAGCCAAATCATAGAACGCGCCGTAACCGGACCGGAAGGTAATCAGGTGAGTGCTCAAATTATGTGTATTGCACCCATAGCGCCGCGCGTAGGTCCAA
>SLLF01000265.1 GCA_007134175.1 Kiritimatiellia bacterium
CGTATTCAGTGGCCAAATGCGGATTGGCCACCTGGCTAGTTTTTTAGACACCACACCCCTCCGCAACCCGGCGGGTCGCGCAAAAAAAGAGGATCAGGTGCGCCGCAATTCGCTCTTGCCCGCGGATTTTTACGTCAAAAAAAACCACCTGGCAAGCGAAATCGAAAAAAACTTACTTGTTTTCCCCTGCGGGGGGACTTAGGCTACCGTGAACATTGGTGATCTTCAGGGCAAGGTGATCCACACACGTGGCAATTCCTGACCGGCGGTGTAGCCCGCGACTCCGGTCTCCCCGGCGGAGGCTGGATGGATGTGATCGGTGCCGTGACGGCGCTTAGTCACAGCCGACAGTAAAGTCTGGATGAAAGAAGATCCGCATCCCGTAGGGGTGTGCCCTGCCCTGAAATCCCCTGAGGAACGAAACGGATGCAGCAGGCACAGGACCAGACAGGAACCAGGACATCGCGTCCACCGGACCATTCCGTGGCCGCCGCCCTGCGCGCCCTGCGCAATGGGGAGCTGGTGATCGTTACGGACGATGAACAACGAGAGAACGAAGGCGACCTGATCTGCGCCGCCGAAGGGGTCACGCCCGCTATGATTAATTTCATGGCACGGCACGGACGCGGCTTGATCTGCGTGGCCTTGACCGCTGAGCGGCTCCGCGCACTCGATATCCGACCGGCCCGCAGTCGCGGCCAGCGCGACCTATACAATACGGCGTTCATGGAATCGGTGGACGCCCGTGCCGGTATCAGCACCGGCATCAGCGCGGCAGACCGGGCCCACACCATCCGCCTGCTGGTCGACCCGGGCACCGGGCCGGATGACTTGGTCAGCCCCGGCCACGTCTTTCCATTGCAAGCAGCGGACGGCGGCGTGCTGGCGCGGTCCGGCCACACCGAGGCAGCGGTCGACCTAGCGGTACTAGCCGGTTATGCGCCTGCCGGTGTAATCTGTGAAATCATGCGCGACGACGGGGAAATGGCGCGCTGGCCCGACCTGCTGGACTTTGCGGCCCGCCATGGCCTGGCCATGACATCGGTGTCCGAGTTGGCGGCCTGGCGACGCTACCAGGCCGGCGCGGACCAGCTTGCGGGCGCGCCCGGGAGGGAGTAAGGCTCGACCATGAAGAAAGGCATTCAACCCATAGCCTCCTGTGACGCTCCCGAGCTAAACGGTATTGTGCAGTACACCGGTTCGTTGAACGCGCGCGGGCTCTCGTGTGCACTGGTGGTAAGCCGGTTCAACACCGAACTCACGCACGGGCTGCTGCAGGCCGCTGTGGCCACCCTGCTAGACAGCGGCATGACCGCTGACGCCATAACCGTCACTTGGGTTCCCGGGGCATTTGAAATTCCCACACTGCTGGAGCAGCGCGCGCGGGAGGGTTGTTGGGACATGCTGATTGCCCTCGGTGCCGTGCTGGAAGGACAAACGCCGCACGCACAGGCCATCAATCGAGGCGTCACCCGTAGTTTTATTTCGATTGCCCGCACCTATGCCGTGCCGGTTATCGATGGGGTGGTCTGCGCCTTGGATTGGGACCAAGCCGCACAACGCTGCCTGCAGGCGGAGAACAACCGGGGCGCCTACGCCGCCCGCGCGGCGATCGAAACGGCGCGGGTGATGCAAGCCCGTGCACCAGCAAAGGAACGATGACCATGGGCCTACGCCGCCAGGCTCGTGAATGGGCACTGCAGTTCCTCTTCCAGCGCGACGTAAACCGAGGTCCTCTGGATCCGGCGCTCGAGTTGTTCTGGGCCGATAAAACCGGACCCCACCGGGCGCGAGCCTATGCCGAAACACTTATCCGCGGTGTCGAACACCACCGCGTGGAGCTGGACAAGTTGATCAGCCGCTATGCTGAACACTGGGATGTAAAACGGATGGGCGGTGTGGATCGCAACGTGATGCGGATTGGGCTTTACGAAATGACCGGGGATCAGCCCGTGCCACCCGTAGTAGCTATTGATGAAGCCGTGGAAATCGCCAAACAGTACAGCAGTAATGAATCGGGCCGATTCGTCAACGGTATTCTGGACCGTGCCCGCCAGGATGTATGTCCGTCCCCCAAGGAGATTACGTCGTAATGGTAACGTGGATCAATGCGCTCGCACGGACGCGCAATAGGATCGGATCCGCCCTAACCGCCGTCTTCAAACGGTCAGGGGCGGTGGACGAGGACGTGCTGGAGGAACTGGAAGAGACGTTGCTGGCTGCCGACGTCCCGCTGCGATTGATCATGGAATGGACCACCTCGCTGCGTGAGGGCTATCGGGGACTGGACGTATCGGCCAAGTCAATGCTCCGTGAACGACTATTGCGCGCCTTGGCGAGTTGCGAACCCTTTGACTGGCCACCCGCGCCACGGCCGCATACGACGCTGATCGTCGGTGTCAATGGCGCGGGCAAAACCACGACCACCGCGAAACTCGCCTGGCGCGCCCAAGCCGGCGGATTGACGCCTTTGTTGGCCGCCACCGATACCTTCCGTGCCGCCGGTGCGGACCAGCTTCGTATCTGGGCGGACCGCGTGGGCTGCGACGTGGTCGCCGGACAACAGGGGGCGGATGCCGCCGCTGTAGCTTTTGACGCCCTCGCGGCCGCGCAGGCCCGCGGCCGGGACGTGGTCCTGGTCGATACTGCCGGGCGAATGCATACGCGAAAACCGCTAATGGATGAACTGGGTAAAGTGCGCCGTGCCATCCAAAGCCGGATCGGTCGCGAACCGGATGAGACCTGGATCGTGCTGGACGCGAGTATGGGGCAAAACGCGATCACCCAAGCCCGCCAGTTTCACCAAGTCGCCCCGCTCACGGGTTGTATTATTGCCAAACTGGACGGATCGGCCAAGGCCGGCTTCGTTTTCGCCGTGGTACACGAACTGGGCATACCGGTCCGCTTTGCTGGACTGGGCGAAGGGATGGGAGACTTGACCCCGTTCGACGCAACCGCTTTTGTCGATGCGCTGCTGGAAGATGAATGACCGCTACCGCCCATAGCGACTGGATGGCGACAGCACTGACGCTGGCATGCCACGGAGAAGGCTTAACCCGCCCGAACCCGCCGGTGGGTGCCGTGGTGGTGCGCGCTGGCCGGATTGTCGGGAAAGGCTGGCACCGGCGAGCCGGCGGTCCGCATGCCGAGGTCTATGCGCTGCGACAAGCCGGGCCACAGGCACAGGGCGCGACGCTTTACGTCACGTTGGAACCCTGCTCCACCCGCGGCCGCACCGCTCCGTGTACCGACGCCATTGTGGCCGCCGGCATTCGCCAAGTGGTCTGGTCCGTGGACGATCCCAACCCGGCCCACGCCGGACGGGCCGCTCGCATATTGCGGCGGCACGGAATAAAGGTCACCCGCCACG
>SLLF01000298.1 GCA_007134175.1 Kiritimatiellia bacterium
AGATTTCAGGATGGGCCCGGTGTGCGGTCAGCGGAACAGGGCAAAAGTTATGCACGCTGTCGACGTGAACCGCTCGGTCGGCTATCATCGCGCGGATACCTTCGACCAGATCCAGGCGTGTATCGTAGCCCAGTTCGAGGCGTCGAAATCCCAATGCCAGGATCTCCTCCACCATGGACTCTCCCCGGCTGTGCCGTCCGGCATTCCAGCGGGTGGTAAGCGCAAGTTCCAAGCGGCGTTTCCTCTAAGGGTAAAACGCTCCCTGCCACTGCCCGGTTGGGCCGGTTGACAGGGAGCGTGGTTATCTCGTTTTGATTAGCGCGACATCGGGCGCGTCCGCGCCCGGGCGGACTTGCGTCGACGCCTGACGCTGGGTTTTTCGTAATGACGGTGTGACCGGATTTCCCGCATGGTACCTTCACGGTCCAGCTTCTTCTTCAAGCGCCGCAGCGCCTTGTCCACCGATTCGCCTTTGCGTACTTTTACTTCTGACACGATATACTAATTCACGCTCCCTTCCGGTTTCGATTGCGCAATTAACCGCCGGGTTACCGCGCTATTCCTGCTCAAAAAAGAGCCGCATCCTAGGCAACCGGCTCTTGGTTGTCAAGCCTTGCTGCTCGACGAATAGCGCTTGGCGGAATTTGTCCGGCTATGCTACGGTCCGCTTCATTCGAGGAGGGGCGAGACATTTTGATTCGTGCAACAATTCCACAAATAAGTCGCCGGATGTTCCGCTGGAGCGCCGTGGTTGCGTTTGCCGCTGGTTGGGGCCCATGGCTGAAGCCGGTCGAGGCGCAGTATATGCGCCGCCCGGAGCGCGAACAGGCAGCGGCACCCACCGCGCCCATTCCGCGGGCGGCGACACCGACCGCAGCACCCGCCCCCGCGCCGCCCGCGACCGCCACGGCGGAGCCTGGCCGACTGGAGATTGATGCGGATCGCTTGGAATACGACGCGGATCGTCGCATAATGATCGGAATCGGCAATGTGCGCGTCCAGCATGGGCAGGAAACGCTGCTGGCGGACTATATCGAAGTCCATTCCGAGACGCAGGATGCCCTGGCGCGCGGCAACGTCTTTTTCGAGGGAAGTGGGCGCACCTGGCGCGGCGAACAGTTTACCTACAATTTCCGGACCCGCCAGGGCGATTTCGGTGATTTCCTGGCCTTTGCTGACCCGTACTATATCCGCGCTGGCGAGTCGCAGCATATTGCCCCCAACGTCATTTCCCTGCAACGCCCGAGCATCACCACCTGTGCCGAGGATGAGCGCCAGGAATTTGTGCTGCGCGCCCGTTCCGCCACCGTCACCGACCAATCCGTGCTGCGGGCGCGCCACGTAGTCGCTCATCTCTACGGGATCCCCATCTTTTATACGCCGTATCTGAAAAAAGATTTTGATCAACGCGGCAACTGGTCGTTCGAACCCGGCTACAGCAGCCGGATGGGGGCCTACTTATTGAGCGCCTACCATTTTTATCCCACGCCCCGTGTCCGGTCCTCCACCCAGCTCGACTACCGCAGCAAACGCGGCGTGGGGGTCGGTCAGCGCTTGCAGTGGCGTGAACGAGAGCTCGGGCTGCGGGGTCGCCTGCATGGCTACTACATCAACGACGACTTGCCCATTCGCTCCGAGCGCCAGCGCCCGATCCGCGAGGGGTTGGTGGATGAAGACCGCTACTGGATCGGCCTGCGCCACGGTCAACGCATAGGTGAGCGGCAGTACGTCAATGCCGAGCTGAATTACGTCAGTGATCCGTTCATGCTGGAAGACTTCTTCAGCGGCGAATTCCGGCGCCGGGTCCAGCCGGAAAACCGGCTTACCTTGACTCACCGGGAAAGCAACTTCACTGCGGCACTGCAGCTCAATATGCGCCTGAACGATTTCTATGAGAACGTCAACCGCCTGCCCGAGGCTTCACTGGATGTCAATCGCGTTGAGATCGGTACCACCGGTTTTTTCTATGAAAGTGCCCATCGCGCCTCCTACCTGGAACGCGTGTTCCCCAAACAGCAAGAGGATCGCGACGACTATGATTCGGTCCGGGTCGATACCGCGCACACGGTGCTTTACCCCATGCGGCATTTCGGGTTTCTGGCGGTGACCCCGAGTCTGGGGTACCGCGCTACATGGTATTCCATCACGCCGGAGCGTTTCACCACCATCGACCTGGTGCCCTTGACCGGCGACGACGGCGAGCTGATCCGCGATGAGGAAGACGAGGAGGTGGTGCTGTTCGAGGAGGTCGAGCGCTCCGGGATACGTGACGGGGACTCCGACCTGCGGCATTTGCTGACGTTCGGCCTGGAGACCTCATTCAAGGCGTTCAAGGTGCTGAATGAACGGCCGAACTACCTGGGACAGGGGTTGCGTCATGTGGCCGAACCCTACGCCCGCTATACCTATGTGCCCGAACCGAATTTGCGGCCGGGCGACTTGTACCAGTTTGACGCGATTGATCGTCTGGACCAACGCAACGATATCCGGCTGGGCGTTCACAATAAACTGCAGACCCGGCGAGACGCCGGCCGGATTCGACACCTGGAAGATGAGCGGGATGAGCTGGGACGTTTACTGGAACCGGAAGCGACGCCGGAAGACCACACCCTCCCGCGTGCCCGCGTGCATGATTTCATCGACATCGAGACCTATACCATCTTGCGCCTGGATCCCGGGCCGGATGAGAACGATTTCGACGACGTCTTCTTTAATGCGCGGTTGCGCTTGACGGATTGGATGCAGATTGATTTCGACGGAGCCTATGACTGGGACGAAAACGAAGTGCGCGTATTCAACACCCGCTGGGGGTTCTTTGCCGCCGACCGCAGCCATGCAGGGATCGAATACCGTTATCGACGTGACGGACGGCAGACAGTGCAGACCTTGCTCGACCTGTTTCCGCAGGGACGCTGGTCCTATACGGCCCTCTGGCGGTATGACATTGAAGAGGGCGATCTGGAGGAACAGATCTACCTGGTTCAGCGCCGCTTTGACTGTACCCGATTAGGGATCGGGGTGCGCGGCCGCTTGACGGACGGCGACGATACCGAGTGGCGGGTGTGGGCGCAGGTCAGCTTGCTGGCGTTCCCGGAACATGAATATCGGCTGGGGCGCTGAGAAAACGGAGCACGGGGCACCATGAAACGAAGCAGGCAAACAACCACAATCCTGAGCAAAAAATCGCCGGGGACAGCGCCCGGTACTACAACGGGGGTCGGTGTAGGCCAGCCCTCTGCGGCCGGCGGATTCACCTTGATAGAGGTGCTGGTGGTCCTGGTGATCGTGATGGGATTGGCCGGCATCGTCACCGTCAATGTCGTCCGGCACCAAGCCGA
>SLLF01000160.1 GCA_007134175.1 Kiritimatiellia bacterium
GAGGACGAAATCGGAGCGCTCGACGATAAGCATCGGCAGTTCGTGGCCGTGTGCGAACTGTGCGCCCCGCAGGATCACATGGCCGCGTACCGCTGGTGCGGCAACGGTTGCCCGCCCCACGACCGGCTGGCGCTGTGCAAGGCTTTCGTCGCGAAAGCCGTGTGGGACTTCGCCACCACGCGCAGCCTGATCGACGCCATCCGCCACCGTCCGGCCCTGCGCCGGCTGTGCGGCTGGGAGTCGCTCGGAGATGTCCCGTCGGAGGCAACCTTCTCGCGCGCCTTCGATGCCTTCGCCCGTGACGGGAGGCCGCAGCAGATTCACGAGGCGTTGATCAAAACCCACTATGGCGACAAGCTCGCAGGCCACGTCAGCCGCGACGCCACCGCCATCCATGCCCGCGAGAAGGCCGAGGCCAAACCGAAGGCGCCACGCAAGCCCAAGGGTGGCAAGCGGGGACGCCGCCGCAAGGATGAACCCCCTGCTCCGCCACAGCAGGTCAAGCGGTTGCAGCAGCAACTACAGCGAGATTTACAGGCCAATCTGGCCGATTTGCCGACCTCATGCGACTGGAACGGCAAAACCAACAGCCAAGGCAAGACGGAACAATGGCGCGGCTACAAGGCCCATCTGGACGTGATCGACGGCGATATCCCTGTCAGTTTTATTCTCACCTCCGCCAGCCTGCACGACAGCCAGGTCGCCATTCCCTTGGCGCAGATGACCGCCGAACGCATCGCCAGCCTCTACGACCTGGCCGACGCCGCTTATGACGCCAAGGAGATTCGCGAGATGTCCGCGCGGCTGGGGCACGTGGCCATCATCGACCACAATCCGCGCCGGGGCGAGAAGATCGCGTTCTCCCCGGCGGAAGCCAGGCGCTATAACGAGCGGGTCAACAGCCATTTGCATGAAGAACACGGCGGACGGCATGTCCGTGTGCGCGGGCCGGTGAAGGTGGCGGCCCATCTGGTCTTCGGCCTGCTGGTCATCGCCGCCGAGCAGATGCTCAGGATGCTCGGACAGGCCGGGCTTGTTCTAGTCTGAAAAGCGTATGTTCACGCTTGGTTTCCGGTTCTGCTGAGGACACACCAATAGTGGTCGCCGAGAAGAAACGGAGGAGACCGCGAGCTTCCAGCGGTTGGAGCGGATCCCCTGCCTTTTCCCAGACGTTGGACGAAAAAAGCGGGGTGTTTTCCAGACCTTGGAATCAAGGCCACCACCACCCCGTTATCGAGTGACTCTCTCTTGACCGTGATGACGTATTTACGATAGCCTCCCCCCATAGGAACGACGAGGCCCTCTTTGTGTGAGGAGGGCTGTTTTTTTACCGAACGAACCAGCTAAACGGGAAAGCGCAATGGCAAATACGATTTTGATTGGCTCGCAATGGGGCGACGAGGGCAAGGGCAAGATTATTGATGTAATCACCACCGAACATAAGTGGGTGGTGCGTTATCAGGGCGGCAATAACGCCGGTCACACGGTGGAGATTGGCGAAGAACGCCACGTGCTGCACCTGTTGCCGTCGGGTATTTTGCGCGAGGGCTGTTCCTGTGTGATTGGTAACGGCGTGGTAATCGATCCCGCTGCGCTGAAACAGGAAATCGACGAAGTCGAGTCGCGTGGCTACGCAACAGCGGGACGCTTGTTTGTCAGTGATCGGGCGCATGTAATCATGCCGTACCACCGCTTGATCGACGAGTACCGCGAAGGCCGGGCCACCGCCAAGGAGAAGATCGGCACAACCAAGCGCGGTATTGGCCCTTCCTACGCCGACAAGGCCGCCCGTGTCGGCTTGCGTATGGGCGACATGCTGCTGCCCGACTTCGCGGAACGGGTGCGGCGCAAGGTCGAGGAGAACAACGTCATTCTCGAGGCGCTGGGTGCCCCGTTACCGGTAGCCGACGAGGTGGTGGCGGAATATACCGCCCTGGCCAAGTCCTTGACCCCCTATATTCAGGACACCGTGACTTTGCTGAACCAGGCGGATCGGCGCGGGGAATCGATTCTGTTTGAAGGGGCCCAGGGCGCGATGCTGGATATTGATTTCGGCACCTACCCTTATGTGACTTCTTCCAATGCCACAGCGGGTGGAGCCTGCACCGGGTCCGGTATCCCGCCACACCGGATTGAGCGGGTGATTGGTGTGATCAAAGGATACACCACGCGCGTGGGTGAAGGCCCCTTCCCGACGGAACTCAACGATGACACCGGCGAAGCGTTGCGTCGGGCCGGCAACGAGTTCGGTGCCACCACCGGACGCCCGCGGCGCTGTGGTTGGTTTGACGCCGTGGTGGCGCGTTACTCCGCCATGATCAACGGGATCGACTTCTGGGCGCTGACCAAGATGGACGTGCTCGACCAGCAACCCGTCATACGCGTCTGCGTGGCGTACGAATACGAGGGGCAACGTTACGAGCAGGTGCCCGGCTTGATTTCCGTGCTCGAAGGGTGCCGACCCGTCTACGAGGAATTGCCGGGGTGGAATTGCCGCACCAGTGACATCACCCGGTTTGACGATTTGCCGGACCGCGCCCGCGCGTATATTGCGCGTTTGGAAGAATTAACCGGCGTTTCCGTCGGCATCGTGTCGGTGGGGCCGCAACGTGATCGCACATTCGTGGTGGAATCCGTATACCAACCGAGCGTATGAGCGCCACCCCGCCAGCCCCGGTTCCCCGCCATATCGCCATCATCATGGATGGAAACGGGCGCTGGGCGCAACAGCGCGGCTGGCCGCGTATCAAGGGGCACGAAGCCGGCGCGGAGTCGGTGCAGGCCGTGGTCCGCGCCTGCCGCGACGCCGGCGTGGAATACCTGACACTCTACGCCTTCAGCGTTGAAAACTGGCGCCGTCCCCGCGAGGAAATCAGTGGGTTGATGCGCTTGCTGGAACATTTTCTTGATCGTAACGAGGACGAGCTGCACGAAAACGAAATCCGTCTGCGCGTCATCGGGCGCCTGGCGGATCTGCCGAAACTCATTCAGCGGCGGCTGGCCAAAACCAGTGCGGCCACGGCCGACTATCACCGGGGCAACTTGATCCTGGCGCTTAGCTACGGCGGGCGCGCGGAGCTGGTCGATGCCATGCGCGGGATCGCCGGCAAGGTCGCGGCGGGCGAGCTGAAGCCGGATGCCATCGACGAGGCCACCGTAGCCGCCCATCTCTACGCGCCGGATGTGCCGGATCCGGACCTGATGGTACGCACCAGCGGCGAACTGCGGCTGAGCAACTTCCTGCTGTGGCAGCTCTCCTATGCGGAATGGTACGTCACGGATGTGCTCTGGCCAGACTTCCGCGAAGCGGATCTGCACGCGGCTATTGACGCCTATGGTCGACGGAAACGGCGCTATGGAGCCGTCTCGTGATCCGCTACCGGTTGATCAACGGGAGCGTGATGATCGCCACGCTGATTGGCGCGCTCTACCTGCCTTCGTTGGTGGTGTTTGCCATCATCCCGCTACTGGCGGCGTTGATGAGCGTGGAGTTTTTCCGGTTGCTGCGCGGGGCCGATCTGCCCTGCTATCCGCGTAGCGGAATCGTTGGCGCGGTGGGCTTGATTACCCTCACCGGCGTGGTGGCCGCCCTGGGTGGCGAGGTCGCCGCGTACCGGGCGGAAGCACTGGGCTTGGCCTTGATCGTGCTGGCCGTATGGTTGCGGGCGGGTTTCGGCCCGGAGGAAAAGGCCCCGCTCACCGCCGTCGCCCTGACCCTGCTGGGCGTCTTGTATTGCGGCTGGCTCTTCAACTTCTACACCAAGCTTTTCTGGTTCTGGCCGGAAGGCGATGGCCGGTGGCTGCTCTTCTATATGATCTTGATCGTCAAGGTCACGGATATGGGGGCTTTTTTCACCGGCTGTAACCTGGGACGCCACAAATTGTGTCCGCGCATCTCCCCCGCCAAGACCCGGGAAGGCTGCGTCGGTGGGGTGCTGGCCGGCTTGACGACCAGCCTGCTCTTCTGGTGGTGGCGCGGTGGAGAAATCGGGCCGGTATCGTTGACCATTGCCAACGCGATAATTCTGGGTATGGTGTTGCCGGTGGTCGGCATCCTGGGCGACCTGATCGAGTCGTTGCTTAAACGCGCTATTGCCGTCAAGGACTCCGGTGGCTGGGTGAAGGGGATGGGCGGCATTCTCGATATTCTAGACAGCTTGATGTTCGCCGGCCCCGTCCTGTACGGCTGCCTGTGGTGGATGACCGGGCGTTAACCGCCGTCGGCAGTGAAATACATTCTTAAGGAAGCAGTTAGTACTATGATAATGACGATTTACACGCTAGTCGTGGTCCTGCTCTTGTTCGGGCTCACCATCTTTATTCATGAGCTGGGCCATTTTCTGCTGGCGCGCCGGTTCGGCATGCAGATCGATACCTTTGCCATCGGCTTCGGGCCGGCGATCTGGAGCCGGAAGAAGGACGGCATCCTCTACAAGATCGGCTTGATCCCGTTCGGCGGCTACGTGGCCTTGCCGCAAATGGATCCCGATACCGAGGCCCATGCGGAACACCAAGGCGAACCCTTGCCCGACATCGCGCCGTGGAAGAAGATACCCGTAGCCGTTGCCGGCGCCGTGGGCAATATCATCCTCGCCTTCCTTATCGCCTGGATCATCTACTGGGTGGGCAAGCCCTCTGCGCCGCACGAACGCGACACGGTCGTCGGTTTCGTGGCCACCGAAAGCGCCGCCTACGAGCAGGGCCTGCGGCCCGGCCACCGTATTGTGACCGTTAACGGCGAACCGGTGCGCAACTGGAATGACATCCATGTCACCGCCACCTTGTCACCCACCGTGACCCTGGAAGCGGAAACGCCAGGCGGGATCTTGTCCGTGGATATCCCGATCCCCACCGAGGATACGGAGCTGGGTGTCCGGCTGATTCCCGGGGTCTCCTGGGTCAATTATGCCGACGTGGTGCGGGTCCTGCCGGGCTCCTCGGCCGAAGAGGCCGGCGTGAAGGTCGGCGACCGGCTGCTGGAGCTGGATGGCGCGACCCTCTACAGTCAGGCCCAACTAATTGATAAGGTGAATGCACGCAGCGGGCAAACCGTTCCGCTGGTGGTCAAGCGCGCGGGCGAACGCGTAAGCTTGGAGGTCACCCCGGCGTTCGATCCGGAGCGGCAGCGCGCGCTGATCGGCATTGAATTCAATCCCTGGGCGGTGGATTTCGACCAGGTTATCCATCCGCGGCCGATGGAATTGATTCGAGAATTCTCCACGTTGATCTTTCGTGTATTGCGCGCGCTGGTGACACCGGCCACCTCGGGCATGGCGGCCAGCGCCCTGGCCGGGCCGGTCTTTATCTTGAAGAGCTTGTGGGACATGGTGCAGAGCAGTTTCATCATGGCACTCTGGTTCACCTGCCTGCTCAACGTCAACCTGGCGGTCTTGAACCTGCTGCCGATCCCGGTCCTCGACGGCGGCCACATCGTCTTTGCCTTGTGGGAAGTAATCACGCGGCGCCGGATCAACGCGCGGTTCAAGGTGGCCTTGATGACCGCCTGCTGGTTCCTGCTGATCGCCGCCATGCTGTTCCTGGCATTCCGCGACGTGAACCGGCTGGGCTGGATTGGAGGACGTCGTCCTCCGGCGCAAGAAGAACCGGCTCTGGACAACGATATCCCGGAATGAGTGGGCTCCTCCGCTTGCGATGTTGGCGCGGGGCGTGACGATGGTGGCCGTTGATCCAGATCAGCGCCCCTATCCGGAAATCCAGCCGGCCCCGGACGGTCATGCCTGGTTCATTCTGCACGCGCGCCCGCGCGCCGAAAAAAAGATCCGTGACCATTATCAGCGGGAAGGTTGGACCATCTTTCTGCCGCTGCGCTGCAAGGAACACCGCTATGGCGGTCGCGTGCGGGTTTTCTGGTCCCCCTTGTTTGCCGGTTACGTATTCGGCTGCTTCCCGGAAAAGCACCGGTATAAACTAAAGCAGGACCACCATGTAGCCAATGTGCTGCCGGTGGTGGACCAGGCCACGCTGGTGGACCAATTGCAGCAGATCCGGCAGGCAGTGGCCTGCGGCGAGATGCTCGAGGTCATGCCGGGCGTCAAGACCGGCACCCGGGTACGAATAACCGCCGGCCCGTTCAAAGGTGTCGAAGGGATCGTGGAAAAAGTGGAAGGCAAGACCCGTGTCATCGTCGGCATCGAGATGATCCAGCAAGCCGTTGCCATCGGGGTGGAAAGCCAGGCGGTGGAGCTGGTTTAGCCCGCATCACATATGGCCCGCCGTTCGTTCCTATCCATGAGTCATTGATGCTGTGACCGAACCCTCCGAACGCAGACTCCATCCGCAACCAATGCTGTAGCCTTCCACGGTGGGGGCGACGGCCGGGCTCAGCGCGCCCGGCTACAAACTTGCACGCTTTTTTGTATCATCTTTTTCTGCAAGACGTTAAGCATCATGCTGGAAGCTACTGAATCACATATTGCTCGCGCAGATCGTTCCCATCCCCTCTATCAATCCACCCTTCGTGCTGTAAGCGGCCCACTACAATGCCTGGAGCTATGCCGATTTGCCTCGCGAAACGCACTATACTAGCGGGGCGGAAGCTTTCTTCCTCAATAAACGTGTCCCACTCATCAGGCGGTATCAACGTATCACGCGCAAATTCATCCGCTTCGATCTCACGCGCGTCCTCAGTGAAATCCTCCAAAATGACATCCTTGGGATTGTGCAACAAGATATGACCGAGTTCGTGAAATAGCGTAAACCAAAAGATATCGGCCCACCTATAACGGGCCGTCAGCATCAGCACGGCCTTTTCGTCCCCAAGAAAAAAAGTCGCCCCCTGAGCCTTTGTATTCGGAAAGTGCCGACAGTAAACCAATACAACGCCACGCTCAGCCAGCGCATACTTCAATGCATCTGAGAAATCCTGTGCCTTATCCCTGGTCATCGTGCGGAGATCATCAAGACAACCGCGCAGGCGGCTCTTATCGTAGGCCGGGCAATCCGTCTGCATCGCCGCTCGTTCCCCCACGCGTAACCACGCTGCCACCGCTTCGGGCGAACGACCTTTCGGGGCACCCTTGCCGTGCCGATGCGCCACCCGGTAGCGCGGCATTTCCAAAACCTGTTCGAGCGACATCACGCCAAAAAATTCCTGCAGAGCCTTCACCTTATCGACCGCGCGGCTGTAGATGGGAACCAGCTTCATGTTCGCCAAGTCTCGGTAGCAGAAACGCGTGACTAAATGCGTTTCTTGCGCGCATTGTGACGCCCGCTCTTCCGCCCGTTGCTTCGCTTGGGCCAGCCGGTATTCCGTTTCCAGCCCTGTCCAAATATGCGACGGCACACCGGTGACCCGTTCCAGCTGTAGCGCGGTGTCGGGGGTGATGGCCTTGTCGCCGCCGAAGATGGCGCTCAACTTGGCAGCCGGCCGCCCCATACGCTTGGCCAGCTCGCCCTTGGACATGCCAAGGGACTCGATCACCTCTTCCAGGTATTCGCCCGGCGGGATCGGCAGATTCGTAGTCATTGTGGAATCAGTCGTCATAATGCTTGCTCACTTCCTCGATACACACCACATCGAGTTTGTCCCCTTTCAACGAGCAAATGAGCCGGGAGAACCCGGTCAACTTGATGGCCCATTGCCCTTTTCGGTTGCCTGTCAGCGGATGACAGTCCAGTCCCGGCAGTTTTTTCACGGTATCAAAGTCCTGTGCGCTCTTGAGAATATTGATCCGCTGAATATATCTTTGTGCGACCTGCTCGCCGTAGGCCTTTGTCGCTCTTCTGTGGTCCCCATATTGCTTTTCAAGCTGGCGGGTCCTGTACGTTATCCTCATGCCCCGATTCTCCCATATAGATGCCTGCCCCGCCAGCACCCTTTCGGACACCCTAGCCGACGCCCACAGGGAAAGCAATAGTTATTTTACCCCATAGGTAAAAAAGTTATGGCAGGGATGCTTGGTTTATGCCAGAGTCTTGGAGATCAGGATGGCCACATTCCGCGCAAACCGGCGCGAGGTGGACGTTGCGGCCTGCGCGATGCCGATGCAGAAGATTGAGACGGTCGATGAGCCCCGCCAACGCGCCGCCGCCAAAGGTCACCCACGTGTTCGAGCAAAAGCTCCTGCAGGTCCGCGAAGACAGTCCCGTGTGTCATGGTGTTTGTCCCCCGCTAAGCGCCAGCGCCCACTGGTGCGCGCGGTCAGCCGGATCGGGACAGTCGCGCATTTCGGAAATGACCGCAATCCCGGCGGCGCCCGCGGCGTAGACGGCGGCCGCCTGTTGCAGATGGATGCCCCCGATCGCGACTACCGGCGCGGGGCACAAGCGCGCGAGAAACTGTAGCCCGTCCAAGCCGAGCGGGGCGTAGTCCATCCGCTTGGAACGGGTCTGGAAAACCGTGCCGATGGCGATATACGAGGGCGCATGACGCGCGGCCCGAGCCAGCTCGGCAGCGGAGTGGGTACTGATGCCGAGGCGCAAGCCGTGCTGTCGCAAGGCGGTCAGGTCCGCCCGCTCCAAGTCGTCCTGGCCCAGATGCACGCCGTGCGCCCGGTGGCGCAGCGCCGCTTCCCAGGCGTCATTGATATAAAGTTTGGTGGGATAAGGTCGCGCCATACGAATAGCGTCCCGGGCAAGCGCCGCTTGCTCCGCCGGCGACCGCTGCTTGGCCCGGAGCTGGATCATGCCCAGCCCCAGCGGCAAGAGACGCGCCAGCTCTCCGCAATCGGCGACGATCGGATACAACCCGAACGCGGCGCGGTCTTCGGCGGGAAAAGCGGGGCCGGCGGCAACCGGTAACCAGTGCGGCCAATCCAAATAGTCAACCGGAGGCGGCAACGCCAGCCGCCGCGATCCAGCCACCGACAGATTGGGTGCGCCTTTGCGCAAGTACGCCTCAGCAAGCACCCGCGCGTCACCAGGATCGAAACCGCGCTGCTCGAAGTCCGACCGCAATAGGGTGCCGATGGCAGCGGCAGGCGCGGTGCGCTCCAGCCTGACGGCCTGTCGGGCCGCTAAGGCCGCTGGATAACAAGTGCGCTCCGAGACCGCCGTCACCGCGCGCCCAGGTCGCTGTGCCAGAAGGGTGTGCCGGGCACGGGCGTACTGGGGGTAGCCATTTCCCTGGCGGTCATCAATCCTGCCTCGTAAGCCGTGCGCCCAGCATCCACCGCCGCGGCAAAGGCCCGCGCCATGGCGACGGGATCGTCAGCCGACGCCACCGCGCTATTGATCAGCACGCCGTCGAACCCCATTTCCATGACCGTGGCCGCATGGGACGGCCGGCCCAACCCCGCATCGCAGATCAGGGGGATCTCCGGGTACCGGTCGCGCAAGGTGCGTAGGGCATACGGGTTGAGCGGGCCCTGCCCCGACCCGATCGGTGCCGCCCACGGCATCAGGACGCGGCAACCGGCCTCGACCAACCCCCGCGCAACCACCAAATCCTCCGTCGTGTAGGGCAACACCTCGAAGCCATCCGCCACCAGCGTGCGGGCGGCTTCCACCAGTTGCCAGGTGTCCGGTTGCAGGGTGTAGTCGTCGCCGATCACCTCCAACTTGATCCAGTTGGTCTCAAATAATTCGCGGGCCATCCGGGCCATGGTCACCGCTTCCCGGGCCGTGCGGCAGCCGGCGGTATTGGGCAATACGCGCAGACCGGTTTCCCGAATCAGATTCCAGAACTGGCGGCCGGCATCCTCGTCCGGTCGCTGCCGACGTAGCGCAACAGTGACCACCTCCGCGCGCGACGCCCGGATGGCCTCGACCATGATGGCGGGCGAAGGATACTGAGCGGAGCCAATTAAGAGCCGGCTGGTCAATGATTGATCACCAAGTTGCCACATGGTCAACCTCCCTGTCGCGGGGTTAGCAGTTCCACCTCGTCGCCGTCCGCCAGCCGCTGTGCACGGTGTTGAGCGCGCGGTACGAACTCGCAGTTGACCGCGACGGCTACGTAGCGGGGGTCCACGCCCTGCCTGGCGAGCAATGCCGCCAGCGTTATTCCGGTGTCACAAGTACACGGGATGCCGTTCAATTGTATGTTCATACAGGGTAAGCCTCCATAATGGGTTGGGCGGCAGCCGGGATGGAACCGGTCTCGAGGTATTGCCGGGCAAATTGAATTAAGGCGGGGGCGATGAGGAAACCGTGCCGGTAGAGTCCGTTGACGTGCAGCAGGCCATCACCGTAGAGCAGGCGGGGCTTATTGTCGGGGAAAGCCGGCCGGCAATGCGTCACGGTTTCGATCACGCGCGCCTCGGCAAATCCGCTGTGGACACTGTAGGCGGCCGACAGCAGCTCCAGCACCGAGCGCACGGTGATCGGGCCCAGGTCATCGCTTTCAATCGCCGTCGCCCCTACCAGGTAAACATGATCAGGGCGCGGGACGATATAGATGGGATAACGCGGATGCATCAGACGCACAGGACGGCTCAAGGTTACTTCGGGCGCGTGCAGGTACAACAGTTCCCCGCGCACCCCGCGTAATGCAGGCAGGTCGGTGCGCGCCCCAAGTCCACGGCAGTCCACGGCCCAATCGAACGCGTGCGCATCCCCTTGGGCCGTAACGAGTCGATGCGGCGCGACCCGCGCCACCGGTGTGGACGTGTGCCAGGCGACCGGCCGGGCGCATAGCGCCTCGCGTAGCGCGTCAAGCCAAGCGCGGTTGTCGATATGGGCTTCAACGGGAAAGAACAGCCCGTTACGGAAGCGGCCCGCCAACGCCGGCTCCAGCTCCGCCAGCCGGGATGCGCTAACGGATTGCACCACGCCCGATTCGGCGGCACGCTGCTCCACTTTGCGCTGGAGTTGTTGCAGTTCCCGCTGGTCCCGGGGATGCGCCACCACCAGACTGCCGGTAAAGCCGTGATAAACCGTCGGGCCGTAGCGCGCCAGTAGCTCCTTCCATAGCGGCAGGGATTGCAGTCCGTAGCGCGCGATCTCCGCCTCCGCCTTTTCCAGCTCGCAGCCGGGCGCGAGCATGCCGGCCCCGGCGTAGGTCGTGCTGCGCGTCCCGTCCGGCGCGTCCTGGTCGAACAGCGTGACGTCCCAGCCGCGCTCCGCCATGGCCAATGCCAGCAAGCGCCCGGCCAAACCGGCCCCCGCGATGCCGAGGGTAGCACTCATGAGTAGATCTCGCCGCCTTGTTCCGCGAATTCGCGGGCCTTGGCCGCCAGTCCGTCAGCCACTTCGTCCGGCGGCTCCACCATCTGCTGCAGCTCCGCCGATATGCGCATCGAACAGAATTTGGGACCGCACATACTGCAGAAATGCGCGGTCTTGGAACTCTCCGTGACCAGCGGCCCGAGCGTGTAGAACGGCGCCTCCCGGCAGGCCGCCAGCTCCCACTCGATGTTCTCCTTCACCGTATGCAGCGGGACATGGCCCGGGCCCTCGATCATGACCTGGCAATCGTGTTGCCACGCCTGGCGCGTCAACTCACCCAGCGTCTCCAACTCGGCCAGTTGCGCGGCGTCGTTGGCGTCGGCAATCGATCCCGGCCGCAACCCGTCGCCGAGCGAGAAGGAGACGTCGTAGGCGCGCATAATTTCACAGATTTCGTCGAAATGCGCATAGAGGAAGTTTTCCTGGTGGTGGGCTAGACACCATTTGGCGACAATGGATCCGCCGCGGCTCACGATACCGGTGGCGCGCTGCGCGGTCAGCGGGATATAGTGCAAGCGAATACCGGCATGGATCGTGAAGTAGTCGACGCCCTGCTCGGCTTGCTCGATCAGGGTGTCCCGGTAGATTTCCCAGGTCAACTCGTCCGGCTGGTCGCCGGCCTTGCGCAACGCCTCGTAGATCGGCACGGTCCCCACCGGCACCGGTGCGTTGCGGAGGATCCACTCGCGCGTGGCGTGAATATCCTTGCCGGTGGAAAGGTCCATGATTGTGTCCGCGCCCCACAGCGTGGCCCACCGCATTTTTTCCACTTCCTCCTTGATGGAAGAAGTCACCGCCGAATTGCCGATATTGGCGTTGATCTTCACGCGAAAATTGCGCCCGATGATCATCGGCTCGGATTCCGGGTGATTGATGTTGACGGGTATAATGGCGCGTCCCGCCGCGACTTCATCGCGCACGAATTCCGGGGTGACCCAGCGTGGAATACGCGCTCCACCCGGTTGTCCGGGATGCTGGTGCCTTCGCGTGTTGGTCGGGCCGGTCTGCGCCGCGCCCAGCGGGGCGTCGGACCGCGTGGCATAAGCCGCGTCCCAGGCTTGCGACCGGCCCAGGTTTTCACGAATGGCGATAAACTCCATTTCCGGCGTGATGATGCCGCGGCGCGCATAGGCCAGTTGCGTCACCGGGGTTGAGCCACGCGCCCGGCGGACCGGACGCCGCAGACCGGGATACGATGAACCCGTCCGCCGGCGGCCCTCCTCCCGATGCGGCATCACCTCTTCCACGTCCCCCCGTTCGTCGATCCAACCCGCGCGCAGCGGGGGTAAACCGTTCTGCTCGTCCAGCGATAACCCCGGTGTAGTCCAAGGACCGCTGGTGTCATAGACGCGAACAGGCGGGTTGAGTGTCGAGCGCCCTTGCGCGTCCACGGTGGGGCTCAACTCGATTTCCCGAAACGGCACCTGGATGTCGTCGCGCATGCCGGCGGCGAATACTTTGCGGGAACGGGGGAAGTGTGGGCCGTAATCGTCACGGCCAGGCAGGTTCATTGTCATGTGCTTTCCTTCGTTGGGGTTATCCAAACAGGTTCAAAGGGTCGCGCCGACCGGCGCC
>SLLF01000198.1 GCA_007134175.1 Kiritimatiellia bacterium
AATGGAACGATCATCATCGATGCCGGAGATGATTTGCACTTTTGCAAGACAGAGGTGCCGGTCAGTGAATTTTCCCGTACGTCTCCCGGTCGTTTTGCCCGCCCGGAAGTGTGGCAGGTCGAGATCCCCGCCAGTAGCAAAGGGGAGCAACATCGCGGCATTATGAAGAATTTTGCGGCCGCCATCCTGGAGGGTGAGCCGTTGATTGCCCAGGCGACGGAAGGCATTCATTCGGTTGAACTGGGCAACAGCATGCTGTGGTCGACGATCTGCGGTGGAACGGTGGAATTGCCGCTGGATAGCGCCGCTTTTGAGGCGGCGCTTAAAGAGAAAATCGCTTTATCGACGCACGTAAAGCAAACGGTGGAGGCGACGCCCGCTGAGGACATGGGCACGAGCTTTAATTGAGTACGACACATTTTCAGCCAAAGGAGTAAGGCTATGTCGCGCGATGGAATGAACTATATGCCGGAAATGAAGCCGGCCAAGGTGGTGGAGCCCGGTGAGTTTGTCTTTGCCGCGTCCCACTTTGATCACGGCCATATCTATGGTCAAACCCGCGGGCTCTGCAATGCGGGGGGGGTATGTAAATATATCTATGAACCCCGGGACGATAAAGTGGAGCGCGTGAAGGATTTGCTGGAGCAGGGCACCCGCCGCGTAACCACGTTTGAGGAGATCCTCGAAGACCCTGAGGTGCACTTGGTAACGTCGGCGGCCATTCCCAACGAGCGTTGCGGGGTGGGTGTGCGCGTGCTGGAGGCCGGTAAGGACTACTATACCGATAAATCGCCTTTCACCACACTGGACCAACTGGAATTGGCCCGGGCCAAGGTGGCGGAAACCGGGCGCAAGTATATGGTCAGCTACTCTGAACGGTTGGGTAATGAGGCGTCCTGGCAGGCCGGCGAGTTGATCAAGCAAGGCGCGGTGGGGCGGGTGCTGCAGGTGTTGAATATGGCCCCGCATAATCTAGCGGCCGATACCCGGCCCGATTGGTTTTTCCAGAAGGAACGTTATGGCGGTATTTTGACCGATATCGGATCCCACCAGTTCGAGCAATTCCTAACCTATGCCGGAGCGGCGGATGGCACGGTGGAGTTTGCCCGCGTGGACAATTTCGGCAACCCCGAGTATCCCGGGCTCGAGGATTTTGGCGAAGCCTGCTTGCGGATGGACAACGGGACTTCGGCCTATTGCCGGATCGACTGGTTTAATCCGGCCGGCTCGCGCACCTGGGGCGATGGCCGCACGTTCGTATTAGGCGATACGGGGACTATTGAAATCCGCAAGAATATCAACGTGGCCCGCGAGGATGGCGGCGGCCGCATTTTTTTGACGGACACGGAAGGAGAACACGAGATCGAGTGCAAAGGTAAAGTGGGATTCCCGTTTTTCGGCCAGTTGATCCTGGATGTGTTGAACCGGACTGAGAAGGCCATGACACAAGCCCATGCCTTCAAGGCCGCTGAACTGTCGATGCTGGCGCAAAAGTGGGCTGACGAGCGCCGCAGCCAAGGGGAAAAACAATGAAACCGGCGCAAATCGCCATACAGTTTTATACCTTGCGCAAACAGTGTGCGACCGTTGAGGACTTTGCGTCCACGTGCCGCAAGGTCCGTGAGATCGGGTACGAGGCCGTGCAGATCAGCGGGGTGGACCGTCAGGTCATTCCGGAAGCGCAAATTGCACAGATTTGCGCTGATCACGGGCTGAACATTTGTGCCACGCACGAGGATGCCAAAGAAATTCTTGAGGCACCCTTGAAGGTGGTGGAGCGGTTGCTGGCGCTGGGTACCAAACTGACCGCCTACCCGTATCCGTCGGGCATCGATTTCTCCAGTGAGACGGCCGTGGCCGAATTCATCAGCAAATTGAATCAATCCGGTCAGATTCTGGCGGAAAACGGAATGGTATTAGCGTACCACAACCACCATCACGAATTCCGTCAACTGGGTGGTCGGTTGATATTGGACCGGATCTATGAGGATACGGAACCCACCGCCTTGCAGGCGGAGCTGGATACCTATTGGGTGCAATACGGTGGAGGCGATTCGGCGGCTTGGTGTCGCAAATTGACCGGTCGATTGCCGATGATCCATCTCAAAGATTTCCGCATCAACGATGAATCGCAAATAGAGTTCAGCGAGGTGGGCCAAGGCAACTTGGACATGCCGGCGATTATCCGGGCGGCGGAGGAAAGCGGTTGTCGCTGGTTCATTGTTGAGCAGGACACGTGTCCCGGCGACCCATTTGATTCCATTCGGCTGAGCTACGACCATTTGCGTGGTCTGGCTGAGTTCTGAGCTTGGCTTATAATTTTTGCAGTAGCTCGCTGATACCTTTGTCGGCCAGTTGGAGCAGGGACTCCAGTTGTGCCCGGCTATAAGGTTCGCCCTCGGCCGTGCCTTGCACCTCCACATACCGGCCCGAGCCGGTCATGACGACGTTCATATCCACTGTCGCGGCGAGGTCTTCCTCGTAGCAAAGGTCGAGCAAGGGGGTGCCGTTCACGATGCCGACGCTGGTCGCCGCCACCGCTTCACGAATGGGGTTCTCCGGCAACACGTCGGCACGACATAAAGCGTCCATGGCCTGTTGCAGGGCCGCAAACGCCCCCGTAATCGCAGCCGTGCGGGTGCCGCCATCGGCCTGCAGTACGTCGCAATCGACCCATACCGTGCGCGCTCCTAGCTTCTGCAGGTCCACCACGGCGCGCAGCGAACGGCCGATCAACCGCTGGATTTCCTGGGTGCGGCCACTGACTTTGCCCAGGGAGGATTCGCGTGACTGGCGATCGGTGGTGGCGTAGGGCAGCAGGCTGTATTCCCCTGTGAGCCAGCCGCCAGGCACTTTCTGCTGTTGCATCCAGCGTGGCACCTTGTCCTCCACGGAAACGGCGCAGACCACGGCCGTGTTGCCCAGGCGGATCAAGGCCGAGCCTTTGGCGGCTGGTGCAATCCCGTACTCCAAGGTTACCGGCCGCAGTGATGCGGCGGCCCGCCCATCGCGCCGGGTGGTGTTTTCCGTCATGGATATAGGCGTGGTCATGTGGATCCCTTATCTTGTTTTTTGATCAGAATAAAACCGAGTGCTTCGCCGAGCACAACCGGAACCCAGACAATCAGATCCGGTTGCAGGTGAGGTTGTTTGACCAGCGCGTCGGCCACAATGATAAAAAGATAGAACGTAAACACGATGCCAAGACTGATGCCAACGCCAACAGACGATTCTCGGCGGCGGGATTTCATCCCCAGCGGAATGCCCAGCAGGGTGAAGGCAAAACAGGATAACGCCAGGGCCAGACGCTCATTGGCTTCCA
>SLLF01000030.1 GCA_007134175.1 Kiritimatiellia bacterium
AAGGAGTTCCACTCCATGCAGTGGAGCGTCTTGTGGCTGGTCGCCGGCGGGATTGCGCTGGGCACCGGCGTGGGTCAAACGGGCCTGGATGAGTGGTTGATCGGTTTGGTGCCATGGGGCAACGTACCGGTAGCGGCGGTAGCCGGGCTACTGGCCTTAACCGCCCTGGCGTTCAGTACCATCATCTCCAACAGCGCTACCGCCAACCTGCTGGTGCCGATCGCGATGACCTTATCCATCTCGCTGGGCGATTCGATGAGCCGGATAGCCGCGGCGATGTTCGTGGCCATCGGGGCCTCGCTGGCGATGATGCTGCCGATCAGTACGCCGCCTAATGCCATTGCCTACAGCAGCGGTCAGGTCAAGACGAAGCAGATGGCGTTGATGGGGGCCATCGTGGGGACGGCCGGGCTGCTTGTCTTCATTCTGGTGGCGCCGCGCATCTGGAACCTGCTGGGCTTGATGGCGAGTTAAGGCGGCAGCACTCTCTCATGCGTACTTTGCTGGCCACGCTCAATGAGCCGGATGCGGCGGTTGAGGACCGGATGATCGCGGAACTGGACGCGATCCTAGGTCAACCCCTGCGGCAGACGGCGACAACCGGCGAGATGCTGTTCCGGCAGGACGACTCTATCGGGGGGATCATCATCTTGCTGCAGGGACAGGTCGAACTGTTCAAGCGGATCAATAACCAGGAGGTTATTTTTCACTCGCAAACGGCGGGGCGGATCCTCGGTTTACTGGCCCTGACGCGTTTGGCACGCGCCTTTTTCAATTGCCGCACCGTCACCGCCGTCACCTACCTGCGCGTCACGACGGCCGATTTGGACCGGGCGCTCCAGCAGAGCGAAAAACTGCAGTACGCGTTCCAGACGGTATTGATGCGGTCCATGGCCCGGCGCAGTACCCGTCTGGTGGAGTTGCAAACCGAGGTGCTGGCCTTGAACCGCAATCTGGCGCAGGAGCGCGACGCGCTGGCCCGTGCCTTGCAGGAATTGCGGCAGGCCCAGGCCATGCTGGTGGAATCGGGCAAAATGGCGATGCTCGGCCAATTAGCCGCCGGGGTAGCTCATGAACTGAATAATCCGGTGGCGGCCATCAACCGGTCCGCGGACTTTTTGCAGGAGGATTTGCTGGCGCTGGCAGCGGAATGGCCCGACAATGGAGTGTTGTGCGAAATGCTGCAGCGCGCCTTGACGCGCAAACCCTTGTCCAGCCGCGAGCAACGCGCACGGCGGCGGGCGCTGGCGGAGACGCTGGGCGATGTGGACTGGGCGGAACGATTATGCGCGGCCGGTATCGACGATGCGGCTGACTTCGAACGGCTGTCCGCGGATCTACCGGGCACGCCGGACCAACGGATTGACCGGTTACAGCGCTATTACCAGATCGGGCAGGCCTTGCGCGGTACCCGGAATTGTGCCCGGCGGATCGGCGATTTGGTCAAGAGTTTGCGCTCATACAGCCGGGCCGACAGCGGCCAGACCGCACCGGTCGACATTCATGAAGGCTTGGAGGACACCCTGCTCCTGTTCGCCAACCGGCTGCGCGAAGTGCAGGTCGAAAAACGTTTCGGGTCAATACCGCCCGTGGCGGGAAGTACTGGTGAATTGAACCAGATCTGGACCAATCTGATCGCCAACGCCCTGGACGCCATGCAAAATCGAGGCACCTTGGTGCTGGTCACTGAGCCACATGGCAACGAGGTCGTCGTACGCATTCAAGATAGCGGTCCGGGGATTGCGCCGGCACACCGGACACGCATTTTCGAGGTCAATTTCAGTACCCGCCAAGGACGGGTGGAATTTGGGCTGGGCATGGGGCTTTTCATTGTCCGCAACATCCTAGCCCGGCATCATGGACGAATCGATGTGGAATCGGAACCGGGGCGAACGGTATTTTCCGTTTGTCTTCCGGTGGCCGATAAGCATAGCATCCCGGCGGCAAACAAGGAGTAGCAAGAACCGATGAAAAAACTGGTCATTTTGTGTGTAGAGGATGAAGGTGAAGTACGCGAGGCGATCCTGCGTGATCTGGCGCTGTTCAAACCCATCGTGCGTGTGGAAACCGCCGATCAAGTCGATGAAGCTAAGGAAGTACTGGCCGAATGTGCCGCAGACCGTGAACCGGTCGGACTGGTCCTCTGCGATCACCTCATGCCCGGCACCAGCGGCGTCGATTTTCTAATTGAGCTGCAGCAGAACGCCGCCTATGCGGCCACCCGCAAAGTGTTGATCACGGGCCAAGCGGGTCTGGAGGACACCGTGCGCGCCGTGAACGAAGCCCGGCTGCACCACTATATTGCCAAGCCCTGGCAGGCGGCCGATCTGCAAGGTGTGGTACGGGACCAGTTGACCGAGTACGTGCTGGCGGCCGTGGATGATCCCACCCCCTACATCGGATTGCTCGATGGCCCCCGGTTGCTGCAGCACATTGCCGCCACGGGGCGGGACCGGTAGAGGGGGTCGGATTTCAGTGCCGTTGACAATGCGGCTGTAGTCGGGCTAGGCTCCCTTCTCATTTTACCACGGTACCCCCTTCGGACGGGGGCTTTACACCCGGGGTTGTATAGTCGGTAACTAACTCAGCAGGAGTGTGCAATGAATGGGTTGATTGTGTTTTCATTACTGTGCGGCGTAGCCGCGCTGGGATTTGCCTTTTACAAGGCCTCCTGGATCAACAAACAGGATCCGGGCACGGACAAGATGCGGGAAATCGGCGCGGCGGTGCGCGAAGGGGCAATGGCCTTTCTATCCCGTGAATACAAGGTGTTGGCCGTCTTTGTGGCGGCGGTGGCGGTGCTGCTTTGGGTCGGTTACGAAGGCAACCAGGCCTTGGTGGCGGTATCGTTCGTGGTGGGGGCGCTCTGCTCCGGCCTGGCTGGTTTCTTCGGCATGCGCGTGGCCACCGCCTCGAACATGCGGACCACGCACGGGGCGCGCACCAGTCTAAACGACGCGTTGAAGATCGCCTTCTCCGGTGGTGCTGTAATGGGCATGGCCGTGGTGGGTCTGGGTATTCTCGGGCTGGCCGGCTTGCTGCTCATTTTCTCCAACGTAATCGAGGCGGGCCAGGAGGTGGCCACGCTTAGCAGCACGGTCCTGCCGATCATCTCCGGCTTTTCGCTGGGCGCCAGCTCGATCGCGCTGTTTGCTCGTGTGGGTGGCGGCATCTACACCAAGGCCGCCGATGTCGGCGCTGATTTGGTCGGTAAAGTAGAGGCGGGTATTCCAGAAGACGATCCCCGTAACCCGGCCACTATCGCCGATAACGTTGGTGATAATGTCGGCGACGTAGCCGGTATGGGCGCGGATCTGTTCGAATCCTACGTCGGGTCTATCGTCGGCGCGATGATCCTCGGGGCCGCCGCCGGCGTGTTGAACCTGGTGGTGCTGCCGCTGGTACTGGCGGGCGTGGGCATTCTGGTTTCCATCGGCGGAACGTTTTTCGTGCGCACCAAAGAAGGCGGCAATCCACAGACCGCGCTGAATGTCGGGACCTTCGGTGCCGCCGGCATTATGGTGCTGCTCAGCTTTCCCATTATCAATGCGTTGATTCCCGCCGATGCTCCGGCGCTCGGATCGTTTGGCGGCTCCGTCGCTATGGGGATCTTTCTGGCCACCATCGCCGGCCTGGTCGGCGGCGTGGGCATTGGCATGCTGACGGAATACTACACGGCGGAAGACAAGAAACCCGCCCACAAAATTGCCGCAGCGTCGCAAACGGGTCCGGCCACCAACATCATTGCGGGACTGGGCACGGGCATGATGTCCACGGCCTTGCCCATCGCCACCTTAGTGGCCGCGATCCTATTGGCCCATTTCTTTGCCGGCCTCTACGGCATCGCGATTGCTGCCTTGGGGATGTTAGTGACCACCGGCATCCAACTGGCGGTGGACGCCTACGGGCCCATCGCCGACAATGCCGGCGGCTGCGCGGAAATGGCGGAACTGCCGGCAGAAGTACGGGGACGCACCGATAAGCTGGATGCCGTCGGCAACACGACGGCCGCCATCGGCAAGGGATTCGCGATCGGGTCGGCGGCGTTGACCGCCCTGGCGCTGTTTGCCGCCTACCGCACCACGATCTTCGAGGTATCGGGCACCGAGTTGAACATCGACGTGACCGACCCGAGCGTGATGGCCGGTCTCTTCCTGGGTGCCATGCTGCCTTTCCTCTTCTCTGCGTTTGCCATGGGGGCCGTTGGCCGGGCCGCGTTCGCCATGATCGAAGAGGTTCGCCGTCAGTTCAAGAGCATCCCGGGTTTGCTGGAGGGTACCGGCAAACCGGATTATGCCCGCTGCGTCGACATTTCCACGGCGGCGGCGATCAAGGAAATGACCGTACCGGCCCTGCTCGGCGTGTTGACTCCGGTGGTGGTCGGATTTCTGGGCGGGCCCGCCATGTTGGGCGGTGTGCTGGCCGGAGTGACCGTGTCGGGTGTGACCATGGCGCTGTTCATGGCCAACGCCGGCGGGGCTTGGGACAATGCCAAGAAGCATATCGAGGGTGGCGCGTTTGGCGGCAAGGGCTCTGAAGCCCACAAGGCCGCAGTTATCGGCGATACGGTGGGCGACCCGTTCAAGGACACGGCCGGGCCCTCTATCAACATCCTGATCAAGTTGATGAGCGTCGTCGCGTTGGTGATTGCACCGCTGCTGGCGCGGATGATGTGATGCCGTTGCCGGCGTGAAGGTTGTCTTTTTAGGTACAGGCACATCGCACGGTATCCCAGCCATCGGCTGTAACTGTGCGGTGTGCCGGTCCACCAATACGCGCAACAAACGCCGGCGGACCAGCCTCTATGTGCGGGTCAACGACCAGCATATCGTTATCGATACGCCCCCTGATTTTCGCGATCAAGTGCTGACCTACGGGCTGACGCGGGTGGACCGGGTGTTGATCACCCATCCGCACGCCGACCATATCTTCGGCTTCGACGACCTGCGCCGGTTCAGTTACATGCAGGCGATGTCCATTCCCGTGCATGGATCGCCGGCGACGATCAAGGAACTGCAGCAGAAGTTCCATTACGTCACCGAAGACTCCATCTGGCGGGCGTCGGTACCGCGCGCCACGTTTCAACCCATGACACACGTGGAAACATGGGCCGGCGTGGAAATCGAGCCGGTGCCCGCGCCACACGGTCCGATGCAGGTATACGGCTATATCCTGCGGTGCGGGGGCCGGTCGATCGGCTATCTCCCCGACTGCAGTGCCATGGATGACGCCTTGATGGCGCGCTGGCAAGGGCTTGATGTCATGGTGCTGGATGCGCTGCGTCACAAGCCGCACCCAACTCACCTAAGTTTAACGGAAGCCATCGAGGCGCTGCAACACATCCGGCCGCGGAGAGGTTACTTGACCCATTTATGCCACGACTTGGAGCATGAAACCGTCAACGCCGCGTTGCCGACAGGGATTCAAGTGGCCTATGACGGTCTGACGCTGGAGTGGTAACCGGATGTGGATCGATCCGCATGCCCACTTGGATACGTTCATCGAGGACGGGAGCTGGGAGGCTGTGCGCGCCCGCGCCACAGCGGCGGGTGTGGAAACGATTATCGCGATCGGGGGAACCACCGCAGCCAATGAACAAGCCGTCGCGCTGGCGCAACAGGACAACACCATTTACGCGGTTGTGGGCTTTGACCGCGACGAAGCTACCACGGGTTCCGATTGGCCTTCGTTGCAGCGGGCCGCAGCCATGCCCCGTGTGGTGGGCGTGGGCGAAACAGGTCTGGACTATCACTATTCCCGTGAAACCGCAGCGGCCCAGCGCACACTGCTGGAGCAGAACCTGGCATGGGCTCGCGAGGTTGACTTGCCCGTCGTGATACACACACGGGAAGCCGACACCGATACCGTGGATCTGTTACGCGCCCATGTCGCGGCCCGTTCCGCCGTCACAACCGAACCGGGCGTGATTCACTGCTTCACCGGCGACGCCCCCTTTGCGCGTCGCTTGTTGGACCTAGGATTTATGATCAGTTTCAGTGGTATCGTGACCTTCAAGAAATCCGATGAGCTGCGCACGGTGCTGCGCACTATTCCGCTGGACCGACTATTGATCGAGACCGATGCGCCTTATCTGGCACCGGTTCCGCAGCGCGGCCGTCGTAATGAGCCGGCCTATGTGGCGCACGTCGGCACCTTCGTCGCCGCCGAGCTGGGCGTGGCCGAGTCGGAACTGGCTGCCCGTACCGCCGCCAATGCGCGCCGTCTATTCCGACTGGAGTCGGCGTGATGAAACGCACGCTATGGTGGGGTGGGTTATGCGGCGCGCTGATCGGTGGAATCGGCTGTGCGCCTGCCAACGACTCGACCGTTGTGGCCGACCACGAAAACGCCCCCCCCGTATACGGTTTCGAAATACGCAACACCTTCCCGCACGACACCCACGCGTTTACCCAGGGACTCCAGTTCCACGACGGGATATTGTATGAGAGTACTGGGCTGCACGGCCAATCCACGTTGCGCCAGGTCGACTATCAAACCGGCCGGGTGCAGCGTCGCGTATCGTTGCCGGAACGCTATTTTGGTGAGGGCATTGCCATCATTGACGACCGCGTCTTCATGCTGACCTGGCGCCACCAGACTGGCTTTATTTTTGATCGGCATACGTTCCGCCAACTCGGCCGTTTCCATTACGAGGGCGAAGGCTGGGGGCTAGCCTTTGACGGGACGCACCTGATCATGAGCAACGGTACGCCCCAGCTGCGCGTGCTCGACCCCGACACCTTGGCCGTGGTGCGGACCGTAACCGTCACCGCGGCGGGTGAACCGGTCCCCTATTTGAACGAGCTGGCGTGGATAGAGGGCCGGTTGTGGGCCAATATCCTTCAGTCCAAACGCGTCGCCATTATCGATCTAGCCACCGGTATCGTGGACGCCTGGATCGACTTCAGCGGTATACGGGGACCGGACTACGTGATGGGAACCGAGGATGTACTGAACGGCATCGCCTATGACGAAATCACCGGTCGCATTTTTGTGACCGGCAAGTGGTGGCCGTACCTGTTCGAGATTAGCCTGAGGCGGGGTTGACGCGGGGCTTGGTCGCCTATACATTCGCGCGATACATCATGAACGATCAGGCTAGCGCGGCACAACCTTCGACAGTGTTATCTGCCCCTTCGACCGCTGATGCAGCGGCCCAGGTGGTGACGGCGACGCATGTCGTCAAGGTCTTTCGTGATTTCTGGCATCGGCCGAAAGTACGCGCGGTGAACGACATTTCGTTTGAAATCCGGCGCGGCGAGGTCTTCGGCCTGCTGGGCCCCAACGGGTCGGGCAAAAGTACGACCATTAAAATGTTGCTGGGCCTGCTGCATCCCACGCGCGGCCAGTTACGCGTCCTGGGTGCCTCCCCGCGCGCAGTGAAGGCGAAGGCGCGCGTCGGCTACCTGCCCGAGGAATCGTATCTCTATCCGTACTTGACCTCCGAGGAAACCCTTCACTTTTTCGGACGGCTGTTTGATCTGTCACGCCAGGAACGCGATGAACGGATCGAACAGCTGCTGCACATGATCGGCATGCAGCACGCGCGCCGCCGGGTGGTGGGCGAATTTTCCAAAGGCATGGCGCGTCGGATCGGCCTGGCGCAGGCACTGATCAATGACCCGGATCTGGTCATTCTCGACGAGCCCACTTCTGGTTTAGACCCGCTGGGCTGCCGTCAGGTGAAGAACCTGATTCAAACCCTTGCCCAGCGCGGAAAAACGGTCCTGCTCTCCTCGCATTTGCTGGCGGACGTCGAGGATGTCTGCGACCGGGTGGCGATCCTTTACAACGGCAAGATACAAGCCATGGGATCGATTCACCAGTTACTGGAACAGCGCAGCCGCTACCGGTTGACCCTGCCCGATGCCCTACCACCCGAGCAGTTGCAGGAAGTGCTGCAAGCGGTGCGCGAACGGCTGGGCGCGGAGCCGGACATCGACCATCCGCGGGTCGACTTGGAAGCCTTCTTTCTGCAGATCATTGAGCGAGCACGTCACCAGAAGACAACGCCGTCCGGCACCACGCCATCCGACAACATCGCCGATTATCTGGCTTCGCCTGCCACCGCACCACCGCCCCCGTCACAGGCCGCGCCGACCCCGGCTGCCCCTGTGGCGGCACCCGTTCCCCGCCCCCGTCCTGAAGAAGTCAATGAACGGTTGCGTAAGTTGACGGGAAACCCGGACCCTCAGGAGTGAAGCGATGCAGGCGGTCTGGGCTATCGTCTTGATCTCAATGCGCAACGCGGTGCGGTCGAAAATCGTGCTGGTGCTGCTGTTCTTCCTCCTGTTGACGCTCATCGGCCTGCCGCTCACTGTAAGGGGCGACGGCACCTTGAGCGGGCATGTGCAGCTCCTGCTGCGCTATACGCTGGGATTGGCGCTGCTCATCCTCTCGCTCGCCACGGTTTGGGCGTCGTGCGCAGCGGTATCTTCGGACATTCGGGACCGGCAAATTCAACTGGTGATCAGCAAGCCGGTGCGGGCGGTGCAGGTGTGGTTGGGCCAATGGCTGGGTGTCTCGCTGCTGAACGGCGGCCTGTGGGTGCTGTGCATACTCGTCACGTACGGGGCGTTGCGCTGGACCACACGGCCGGCCATGCTTTCCGCCGAGGATCAGGAGACCCTGGCTACGGAAATCCTGGTGGCCCAGCGCCGGGTAACCCCGCGTGCGCGCGATCTACAGGCCGAAGTGGCGCGTGAATACCAAGCGGCTCGGGCGCGTGGTGAATGGCCGCCGGAAACGCCGACCAGCCAGATCTGGCCGGTGATCGAGCGGCACGTAAGTGCCCGGGCCAACGCCGTCGCGCCGGGGGGACAGAATCGCTGGGTCTTTCAACTACCGCGCCGGGTGCCGCCGGACCGATCGCTGATCCTGCGCTATCGTTTTGCGGTGTCCGTGCTGGATATGGGGGCTATTGGCGGCATCTGGCGCGCGGGTCCCCCAAACGATCCGCGTCGTTTCCGCGAGTCGGTTAGGGTAGCACCGCTGGCCTGGCACAGCATCGCCATACCCCCCGAGTGGGTCGCGGCGGATAGCACATTGACCGTGGAATTCGCCAACGTGCATGAACGGCCACTAATGGTGCTGTTCGACCCCGACAACGATCTGCGTTTGATGGTTTATGAGGGCGGCTTTCTGGCGAACCTGATGCGGGCGGGACTGTCGCTACTCTTCCACTTGGCCTTTTTGAGCGCGATTGGGATCACCGCCGGCACGTTTTTTTCCATACCCGTGGCGGCATTGACCTCGTTTTATCTGTTGCTGCTGCTCAACGCCGGGCGCTTTGTCCGGCGTTTGGCCACCCGCGAGGTCTCTTTGGCCGATACAACGGATGCCGGGATGTTGGAACAAGTCGTGGCGGCAGTGACGCAGGGCATCTATCGGATACTGGATATCGTGATTCGACCCGTCTACGCCGAGAACCCGCTCGATTTCATCGCCGTGGGTGAATGGATTGGCTGGGGCGAAGTAGGCTATCAATTTGTGGTAAAGATCGGCTTGTACGGCACTATTCTGCTGGGGCTGGGGGTATGGCATCTGGCCCGGAAGGAGGTCGCGCTGCCGGCATGAAATCCGTTACGGTTACGCTACTGGTGCTGCTCCTGACCCTGAGCTTGTGGGGCGTAAGCGGGCGCATGCACCCGGAACTGCAGGCTCTGCGCCAGACACACGGCTTAACGCATACCGCGCCGCTGGAAAACGCCCCGCCGCTGGTGGTGTTTTCCACCGTTGCCCTGGGGGGCTTCAGCGGCTTGATTGCCGATTTCCTCTGGGTGCGCGCGGCCCAACTGCAAATGGACGGCCAGTACTTCGAACTGGTGCAGCTGGCCGATTGGATTACCAGGCTACAACCGCGGTTTCCGGAGGGCTGGGTCTATCACGCCTGGAATTTGGCCTACAACATCAGCGTGATGTTCGACCGACCCGAGGATCGCTGGCGCTGGGTGCGACACGGGGTGGAATTGTTGCGGGATGGCGGTCTGCGCTACAATCCTTCCGATCCTAACCTGCACCGCGAGCTCGGCTGGCTGTTCCAGCACAAGATCGGCGGGACACTAGACCAAGCCCACATGTACTACAAATATGCCTGGGCCCAGGAAATGGATATATTACTCGGTGGGCGGGCCCCGGACTATGACGCCTTGGCCCGCGCGCCGCAGCGCCGGGCAGAGCTGCTGGCGCTCGACGGCGTGCCGGCATTGCTGGACACATTGCGGGCGGCAGGCGTCGAGCCACTGCACTATCGCCCCTTGTCACCCGCGGAGTGGCGGGAGTTGGCGAAACAGGTCGGCGATCATCCAGCCGGAATAGCCGTGCTGAATCACCTGCGTTTACGCATCCTAACCGACCATTACCGCATGCGTCCTGACCGCATGCAGCAGCTCGAAGCCGAGATTGGCCCCGTCGACTGGCGTTTGCCCCAGGCCCACGCCGCCTACTGGGCATGGAGCGGCTTGCCATACGCGGCGGATTTTGCCGAACTGACGCTGCGCCGCATGATCTTCCAGAGCCTGGCCGACGCCTTCCGCCACGGGCGCTTCGTATACGACCCGGAACACGACCTATTCATCCCGTCCCCCAATCCCGATCTTTTGCCCTACGTCATGCAGGCGTATCAGGAGGCGTTGGCGGAATTTACGGATCAGGGTGCGGTGCGGACGGCGTACCTGAATTTTCTTAATAATGCCCTAACGATCCTCTACACGTATCACCGCCTATCCGATGCGCGTCTTATTTTTACCGAGCTGCAGGAGCGTTATCCCGGGGAGGTGGACGGGCGCAGCCTGGATGCCTATGTCGTGGCCTTGTTTGTAGACCGGATGGAGGACCTTTCCGAGATGGAAGCGCACGCCTTTGTGGAAGGCGGCTTTTACCAGCACTATTTCTGGCTGGCGCTGGGCGAAACCGAGCGGGCCGCCGGCTATGAACGTCTGGCGCTTCAGGCCTGGAACCGTTATATGGTGCCGCGGCTGGATAACCCGGAATGGTTGGAGCGTACCGGACTCCCCCCGATAACGACTATCCGCACCGCCGCCCGGCAACAAGTGGCCGAAACCTTGACTACGCCCGGTCCGCGTTGAGCCATTGGATCCGGTGCGCTGGATCTTCTCTCGGATAGCCGCCCATAGCACCCTCGTACCCCGCCTGTAAACTCAAGCATACAACGTACCCGCCGACCCGGACAAACTTGTCAATCGGGCAAACCATCACCGACGCGATGTGCCGCCAGGACCAACGGTATCCGCCACCGTATGATAGACCCCATATTCCTCGGGTATGGTGTAATCCTGGTGCATGGCATCCAAGCCACCGGTGGAAATCGAGACGCAAACGACGGAGGCATCCCGCAGCGCATCGTCCAGACCGGCTGCGGCCACCGTCCATTCAGCCCGGCAACGAACGATCAAGGCCTCGCAGTAGGCGACCAACTGCTTCAAGGCCGCCGGGTCAATATCAACCAACACCAGCGTGCTGCCAGCCAATCCCGGACGCAGGAACAAGTCCTGCGCCAGTTTGGGTGTCCAACTGGAACTACCGCCACCAATAATCACCACCTTGTTCTGTATATGCGCTGCTCCTCTTATTCGTTCATTTCTTCAACAACGCCTCCGCGTTGCCGTCCTGCCCCTCATCCCGATCATAGGTCAGCACAAAATCCCCGGCTAGCTGCCGCACCTGGTCTACAGCCAGCGCGGTCCGGGGACAAAAGGCATCACTGGAACAATAGGCCAGCATCGCCTGCAATAGGTACATGGCGGCCGGGTCGGATTCGGATAGCGTCAGGCCGCAAACCAGCAAACGCCCCGCGCCCACCTGCCATTCGAAAACGGCGGCCTGCTTAACGATCAGTTTATAGGAGCTGACCAATTCAATAATAGGTACGAAGGGGACATCCTCAAACACAACCCCACGGGCTCCATCCAACATGGATTGGAACTGCCAATCGCAGAAGCCGTCATGCGGAAATGATGCCAGCAAGGGATGCTCCTCGATTACCGTGGCCGCGGTACCCACGGTGCGGCCGCCCATCAGGTGCTGGTAAGGCAATGACTTTAGTGACCCGGTGCCGAGCAACAACAGCGATTCGCCCTGGGCGAGCCGCTGGAACGCGTCCGCATCCAGGTCGGTGATGATCTGCGGCGAGTCCGGTCTGCTGCCGGCCGGGAAAACCCAGAGATCCCATTTATTCTCGATTTCGTATGCGTCGGCGGTTAACCGCGCCACCAGGGTTAACTTCCGGGGCGTATCCAACGTGGGCAGGGCGCACGTCAACCGACCCAGTGTGGTAGTGGTCCCAAGCGGAATTGTGGCATGGTCCCATTGTCCCCGCGCGAACACCTGTCCGGAGACCTCGTCGCAAAGCACCCAGTCAATGGTACCGTCGGCCACGGGCGCGGGGCCAAACAGCGAGGCGTAAAGCGTCACCTCCAGTGATTCGCCGTAGCGGTAGTTGCGCTGCGACGTCAGCTCGCAAAGCAAGACGCTCTCCCCGTTGTAGCGCCGGACGTCGGCCGCCGATTCGCCGGGCTTGAGCTCATAGAATTCGTTAACGATGCCTACGCTATACCCCGTCCGGTGCCAGTGATTGTCAAACGCCCCCAGATAGTCATACCCCGCCACCGGCCCTAATAGACGGACTTTCTCGA
>SLLF01000311.1 GCA_007134175.1 Kiritimatiellia bacterium
GCGCATCTATGGCGGTTCGCTCAGCGCCGGCCAGGAGGTCTACAACGTCACCAAGGAGCAGAAAGAGAAGATCGGTCATTTGCTGATCGTCAACGGCAAGAAACAGGAGGAAATCCAGACCGCCCACGCCGGTGACATCGTGGCGATTCCCAAGCTGAAGGTGACCGGGCTCAACGACTCGCTCTGCGCCGTGGGCCAGGAAATCCGCTTTGCGCCGGTCGCCTTCCCGAAACCGACCACGGCCTACGCCGTGACCGCCCGCAAGCAGGGCGACGAGGACAAGCTGGCGACAGCCTTGCATCGTGTGGCCGACGAGGATCCGACCATTGTCGTTGAAAGGAACAATGACACCCATGAGATGATCTTGTCCGGGCTTGGCGACCAGCAGTTGGAGGCCGCGGTCGAGCGCATGAAGGTGCGCAACAACGTGGAAGTCGATCTGAACACGCCGCGTGTGGCCTATCGCGAAACGATTACGGCCAACGGGGAAGGTCATCATAAACACAAGAAACAGTCCGGCGGCCGCGGCCAGTATGGCGAAGTCTATTTGCGTGTAGCCCCGCGGGATCCCAGTGACGAGGAATGGTTTGTCAACGCCATCGTCGGCGGGGTGATTCCGGGCAACTTCATGCCGGCGGTCCAGAAAGGGCTGCAGGAAGGGTTGCTGCGTGGTGCGGTGGCGGGCTACCCCGTCATGAATGTCAAGATCACCGTCTACGACGGTTCTTATCATGACGTCGATTCATCGGAAGTGGCCTTCAAAATCGCGGCGGCGCGTGCCCTGCGCGACGGTTTGAGCAAGGCTAAACCAGTGTTACTGGAGCCGATCATGAAAGTCGTGGTCAACATCCCCGACCAGTTCATGGGCGATATCACCGGCGATCTGAACCACAAACGCGGACGCATTCTCGGCGTGGACAGCGGTGAGGGGATACAGGTCGTCACGGCCGAAGTGCCACAGGCCGAAATTTTCAAGTATTCGTCGGAACTGCGCAGTATGACCGGCGGCCGTGGCAGTTTTGAGATGGAGTATTCGCGCTACGAACCGGTGCCGGCCAATATCGCCCAGAAGGTGGTCGCCCAGGCGAAGCACGACGAGCAAGAGGAAGAATAGCGCGTATGAGTGGACACAGCAAATGGTCAACGATCAAACACAAGAAGGCCGCCGCCGACGCGAAACGCGGTAAGGTCTTCAGCAAGATAGCCAAAGAGATTACGGTGGCGGTCCGCCAGGGGGGCGGGGACCCGAACGTCAACATCACGCTGCGCACCTTGGTGCAGAAGGCGCGCGGCGTGAACATGCCGGCGGACAATATCGACCGTGCCATCAAGAAGGGTACCGGTGAGCTGGCGGGTGAGCAGATGGAGGAGATCGTCTATGAGGGTTTCGCGCCGGGCGGGATCGCCATTATCGCCCAGGTGCTCACCGACAACCGCAACCGTTCCGCGGCTGAAGTCCGCCACGTGTTCACCAAATTCAACGGCAGCTTGGCCGGGCAGGGCAGTGTGACCCGGTCGTTCAACCGCAAAGGCTGGTTGCAGGTCAGCGACGACAAGGCCCAGGAGGACACCTTGCTGGAACAGGTGCTGGAAGCCGGGGCCGAAGATATGACGCACCAGGACGGCTACTTCGAAATCACCACGGCCCCATCCGAGTTCCATGCGGTCTTGAACGCCTTGCAGGAGCAGGGGGTGGAAGTGGAGAATTCCGAGTTAACCCTGCTGCCGGAAAGCCACCTGCCGATCACCGACGCCGCGCAGGCGCGTGAATTCATCCGCTTCACCGAAGCGTTGGAGGAGTTGGAGGATGTGCAGAACGTCTACTCCAACGCGGATCTGTCCGAGGAGCTGCTGGCGGAGCTGGAAGCGCAGGAATAGATGGCGTGATGGGGAACGAGTGGCTATGGGTTGTTGGCCACGCCCTGATGGGCGCAGTAGCGACCTGCGTTTTTTTGTAGCTGCCGCCGTTAGGCGGTGGCAGAAGTGCGCGTGAACGACGTACTCGGAAAAGCGATGAAAGAGATTAGAATTCTGGGTGTTGATACCTCGTTGCGCTCGACCGGTGTCGGCGTGGTGGCGTCGGCCGGTTCCCGTCAGCGAGCGGTCACGTGGGGGGTGATCAAAAATCCTGCCCAACGCCCGCACACGGAATGTTTAGCGCATCTGCACCGCGAATTGGGGCGGTTGTTACAGGCAGAGGAACCGGTGGCCGTGGCGGTGGAGGGGGTTTTTTTCAGCAAGAACGTACGGACGGCCGTTACGCTGGGGCAGGCTCGCGGCGTGGTGCTGGCGGTGTGCGCCTTGGCCCGTGTGCCGGTGTACGAATATGCGCCGCGCAGCGTGAAGCAGGCGGTGGTCGGTAACGGCAACGCCCATAAGGAGCAAGTGGGCAGAATGGTCGCGCTGCTGCTGGGGCTGTCCGAGCCGCCGGCGGAGGATGCCGCCGACGCCCTGGCGCTGGCTATCGCCCATATCCATCAACAACGGCTGGGACTAGCGGCGGGTAAACCGTTGTGAACTGTAGGGAGAACGCGATGACAGATGACCGTGAGCAAATCGTAAACCATGAGGAACCCATTGCCGTGCAGCTGCCGGATGGCCGTGCGGTTTCCTGCGATCCGGCCATGACGGCCGGCGAGTTGCTGGCGCGCGAATGCCCGCCGGATGCCACCTTCCCGGTGTTGGGGGCGCTGGTCAATAACGATGTGGTGTCGTTGACGTTCCCGTTGGAAGTGGAGAGCACCGTGGCGCCCTTGACCATCAAGGATTCGCATGGCTGGCGGATTTATCGCCGCTCATTGGCTTTTCTATTGGCTAAGGCGGTAAAAGACTGTTATGCCGATGCCCATTTTTCTATTGAGCATTCGCTGGGGACCGGGCTCTACTGCAGTTTCGAGCGGGACGGTCAAGCCGCGATCACGGAAGAGCAGGTTGGCCAGATCGAAGCACGCTTGCACGCATTGGTAGCGGCGGACCATCCGGTCCAGCGGCACAAACTCTCCTTTACGCAGGCGGTGCAACGGTTCGAGAACGAAAAACAGTGGGATAAATACAGCCTGCTTCGTTTTCGCAATCCGCCCAAGATCGTGGTCTATTCCTGCGACGGCTTTACCGACTTGGCGCACGGGCCGCTGGCGCCTCGAACCGGTTGCCTCTGTCATTTCCGGTGCATCCCATATCCCCCGGGTTTTGTGATCCAGTATCCGGAGCGTGACACCGCGCCGGTCCTGCCGGCTTTCGAGCGGGAACCGCACCTCTTCCAGATTTTTCATGAGCACAAGGAGTGGGGCCGTGTCCTGAACGTGCGCACCGTGGGCCAA
>SLLF01000091.1 GCA_007134175.1 Kiritimatiellia bacterium
CGGGGGCGACGGCGGCGGTTACGGTACCGACCGATATTCCCGCGCCACGCGTATTGTTTCGCGGTACCCGCTTCTTGAACGGCGGGGTGGTGGATCCGATCCGGTTCGTCTTGTACGTCGAGCCGCGCGACTACGCCGCGTTGGATAATGACGAGATACGCAAAGCGCTGCCACGGGTGGTCGGACGGATCAACCGCGATCCGCGCATCGGGGCGGGCCGTATCATGATGGTGGGACCGGGTCGCTGGGGTAGCCGCAACGCCGATCTGGGAATTGGTGTCGGCTATGCGGATATCGACCAAGTGGCGGTATTGGTCGAAGTGGCCGACGAAGAGGACGGGCGGGTTCCGGAAGTGTCGTATGGAACCCATTTTTTCCAGGACTTGGTAGAGGCGGAAATTTTCTACCTGCCGGTATATCCGGCCGATCCCGCTGCGGCGTTCAACCGCGCGTTCTTCCACGAGCATCCGAACGCGCTGACCGATTGGTTTCCCGATCTGGCCGACTACGCAGGCATTATCCGGTTGATCGACGTGCCGGCCGTCGCGGCCGGCAAGAAGGTGCAGTTGGCCGCCGATCCCGCATCGCGCCAGGCGCTTTGCTATTTAGGCTAGCCTAGAGCACTACCCGATGGCGTCGTGTGAAGAGATTTCCATCCGGTCCGCGTTCCACGTACAGCACGCCGCCCGCGAGGTGGTGGCCCGCCCCGAACGGAGAGGGACAGACAATCGGATTGAAGGCATGCCAGGTTTTGGCCTGGCTTAACCCGTCCGCAATAATGCGGGCCACCGGATATTTCGGGGTCCAGAGTCGCATTGACGGCATGCGCTGAATCAGGGTCAAGAGCCGCGGTTCGTGTAAATGACCGAGTACCGTCAACGCGATTTGCGGTAAACGCGCTTCAATTTCCGGCCAGTGGCGCAGGACGCCCAAGGCGCCTGGATCGTGACAGAAAAGGATCACCCGCGCGGCGGGCGGCAGGGCGGCAAAGGCTCCGCGCACCGCTTCCTCGTGCTGCGCCTGGAGTTGCTGCCACGCTGGAATTTCCTCGGTCAGCGCCTCCGGCAGGAAGTGGTCCAGCGTGAGCAAGCTGGAGTTCACCCCGATCAGCTCGAATTCCTCCAGGGGTTCGTGCCAGAACGATGCGATACCCAGTTGCTGTTCACCGCGGTGCAGGCTGGCGAGGCGAATGCCACCGGCCCGCACGGCTGTGCTGTATTTGCCGATATCGTGGTCCCCAAAAACAAAGCGGCACCGGTCGGGAAAGATCTCGCGGATCAAGGTCACGGCACCGGCTGCACTTTCATAGGTGGCCTCGTCGCTTAACCCTACGCCGCCCGCATCACCGGCGTAGTCCCCGTTGGCAATGACCCGGTCGGGATGATAGTGCTGGATCTCCTCCAGCGCCTTCAGGAAGCAGTCGTAACGCGACTCCGGGTGCCAATTCCAGAAGCGGCGTCGCGCGGCATGCAGGAAGACCCCCCACCAACCGCGCCAGCGGCCCCGCAGCGCGATGAAGTCACGTCGTATTTCCCGATCCCGCTCGTGCTCGCCCGGACCGAGTATGTGCATGTCGGAAATGATCGCTAGCCGCATGATTGGCCCCTGTCCGTGAACGCCCTGAACACCGGTCCCCGCTACCTCACAACATGCCGCCCAATCCAAAACGGATAAAGTAGGCGTCGTTGATCTCCAGGGTAGGATAGTTGCGGCGGAACTGCATGGAACGGTCGACCATTCGTCCGATTTGCAGTATCCAAGCCACTTGATTGATCATCTCGTACTCCACGCCGGCATAAATCCGGGTCCCTTTCATGCGCAGCCCTTTCCGGTCGTCACGGCTTTTCAACCGGTACTCCCAAACTTCTTCAAATTCCATTCCTATACGCGTAGTCCACGCCATGGCGGGTCGAAACACCATTTCTGTTTTAGGATAAAATGCGTCCAGCATTAGAAAATCACTAATCATCCAGCGCACGCCGAGCCGCGGGTTGTACCAGCGATCAAAGCCCGGATAGAAATCCATGCCGAGTAGTCCGGATAAATCACCGGTGAACGCACGGATCCCGTGCACCCGGAAGGGGTAGAACAGGTGATCGCTGCGCGCCTTGTGAATTTCAGAGTAAAACCCCGGCGCGAAGCCGAGGCGCAAGGCGTTGTCGCCCGCCAACCGCCACGTCCCGTCCACGTCCAACCGGACAGCAGCCAGATGGTCGGGCAAGCGGTGCTGGCCCTTGCCCGTGAAGAAGATGGAATCGATCCCTCCGCGCAAATCCCATTCGCCGAAAGCGGTGTGTGCATAAAACAGGCCGGTATGGGCGCCCAGCTCCCACTGTCCCAGCGACTTGAACCCGTCACCCCGCGAGCGGTCCACATGGCCGGCGTACGAGGACCAAACCGGCTCGTCGTAATGGTCGAGCAATACGCAATAGGCCACGCTGGGCGGTTGTGCACGGGCGCTGCACACGGCAATGAGACTTAGTATCCCGACCCAAACTATAACGCGGCGTGGCATGGCGACGATCTCCTTTGTTTAGAAATACTGCGGTTCCCGTTTCAGCATACGACCAAAACCGGGCTGGCCCTGGTACACGCCCCCGTCCACGACGACCTGGCCCCGCACCAGGACGGTGGCGGCCCGTCCGGCAACGGGCCAGCCTTCGTACGCGCTGTAATCGACATTCATGGCGTGCGTCGCCGCGCTGATGGTGCTCCGATGCATGGGATCGAACAGTACCAGATCGGCGTCCGCCCCGGCCTGGATCACCCCTTTGCGCGGGTACAATCCGAAAATCCGTGCCGGTTGCGTGCTGGCACAGTTGACCCAGGTGTGCAGGTCGATTCGTCCGGTGACGACGCCCAGTGTATACAGCAGTTTCACCCGTTCTTCCAAGGAGGGAATACCATTCGGGATACGCGTGAAATCGGCGCGCCCGCGATCCTTTTGGCCATGAAAATCGAACGGGGCATGATCGGTGGCCACAGTCTGGATGAATCCTTGCCGCAACCCGTTCCATAACGCCTCGCACTCTTCGGCGTCCCGCAGGGGAGGGGACATCACGTACTTGGCCCCTTCAAAATCCGGTCGCTCGGCATAGGAGCGATCCAGTACCAGGTGCGGCAGCACCGCCTCTACCCAGACGCGGGCGCCCGCCGTCCGGGCGCGTAGCACTTCCTGCAAGGCGGCTTGGCAGCTTAGGTGGACCACATACACGGCGGCCTCCCGCAACCGCGCCAGCGTCAGTAGATGCGCCGTTCCGCTCGCCTCCACCAAGGGCGGACGGCTGTGGTAATGCCAGGCGGTGCCGGTCCGCCC
>SLLF01000016.1 GCA_007134175.1 Kiritimatiellia bacterium
TCGGGGAGGAGTGGCGTGGAAGAAGTCTGTTTTGAACTCCTGTCATTGCCTCTTTATGCCGTGGAGGCGTTGTCAAATCCGCTGCCGGAGTAAGGTGCTGGGACAGGGAAGGCATGGAGCCCGAGCCGCGTTTCCAATCATTGGAATTGTCCATCACATCATTTTCCAGTCTTTGGAAATCAATGATTTACGCAACGGGGTCTGTCCCCGCAGACCTTCAGCGCTCTGGTTCCGCTGGATCTGCTGAAGATTCCCGTGGATAGCGAGGCGTTTCTGTTGGAGCTCATGGGTAAAGGGACATAGAAAGCGTGTCGATTTTCGATTAGGCTTGCAAGCGGGAGCGGAGCGGGCAACTGTACGCGTGAATTTGCAGGAAGGACGTACGCGGATCCGGGATGGGGGCGCGTGTGGTCATGAAGACATTGGGCGGGGCCGTACGGCCCGAGCGGTTGATTCTGCTAGTGATGATGGCGTTGCCGCTGCTTTGCAGGGCGTCGGCGAATTGGCCCGCTGACCCGGAGGCGCGGCTGGACGCGCTGCGGGCCTCTGCGATCGCGGGCAATGGCCATGTGCGCGCGGCATGGGCCGGGTTGTTGGAAGCGGAGGCCGGTGCCTTGGGCGTTGCAGGGTATTTCGATACGGTTGTGGCGACGTCTGCTGGTGTGGCGGATTGGAGCCGAAACGTGCCTGGCGCAACCTCACCGTATGCGATCGGCTCGGACCGGGCCGTCCTGCAAGCGGGTGTCGAGCAACCTGTGCAGCCAGGTATTTTTGTGGCAGCGGGTGTTTCGTCGTCGTTTCTCCGACAGGGTGATTTACATGCGCGTGATGCGAACCGAACCTTGGCGGGGGTGCAAGTTCGCGTGCCCCTACTGCAGAACCGGGGTCATGCGCAGTGGCGCTGGGAGCAGGCCGCAGCGGAGGCGGGCATGGAGATGCGGCGCGCACGGTTACGGGCCGTTATCGAAGATATGCGGCTTGCATCGGACCGTACGTATATTGCATTGCTGCATGCCGTAGCAGATGCCGCCGCCTTTCAGCGAGCGGCCGCCAGGGTAGCATCCCTCTTGGAGGGGACAGAAGCGCTGGTACGACTGCAGGCTGTCCCGGCGTACCAGTTATTCCCGTCACGGGCGGATGCGGCGTTACGGGCCGACGAAACCGTGGCGGCCGAACAGCTGGTACAGGCGTTGCGCCAGCAACTGGCGACCCTGCTGGATGGTGGTGAAGCTGTTCCGGCCACCGCAGCGGATCTCCCCCGGTGGGCCGCGCAGCGCCTGCCATGGGTATTGGCGATGCCCGCCACACCCGGGGAAGAAATGGCGCACGGCTCGCTGCGTGCGCTGTCTGCGCAGCGGGATGAAGCACAGGCCCTATTGCAAGCGGCAGATGATGCGGCCCGGCCTGATGTACAAATCGTGTTGCAGACCACCTGGGAGTCGGGCGATGAAACACGCTTGGCCGAGGGCTGGCGCGATGCCGGCATGGATGACGTCGGCTATGAAGCGGCGCTGGTTTGGCGGTCGCCGCTGCAGCGGCGTCAGGAGCGGGCAGCACGTGCTGCGGCACGGGCACGGGTAGCAGCAGTGGAAGCGCAGATCGCGCAACAGGCGTTGTCGCTCACGGCGCTGCGCGCCGAGGCTACCGGCAATCTGAAGGCGGCGGCAAGGCGTATGGCGCTGGTGGGGGAAGCGCTCGATAATGCGCGATCCACGCTGGAAGCGGAGGCGGAACGTTTTCGCCTTGGAGAGGGCCGCAGTCGCGATGTGCTTGATGCGCAGAAGGATCTGACTACTGCGGAGTTGCGACGGAACGCAACGGCCGCCGCCTTGCTGTTGGCCTATGCGGACTGGTCGTACGCGGCAGGCTATCCGGAAGGGCTCGTGCCGGGCGAGGCCCCGTCAAAGGAACTTTCCCTGTTGCTCGCCACCTTGGAAGAGGGGGACTGATACGATGAATCCATTACATATCTTGCAGCGTTGGCGCAAGACGAACCCGAAGACCGATGAAGAGGCGGAACTTGGTTCCCTGATGCTCGAGGAAGAAATCGAGCAATACGATCATGATATGCGCATCCTCAGTGCGCAAAGTCCGGCCAGTGAGGAGAAACTGCAGCGCAAAGCGCGCAAGGTGATACAGACGGCGGCCGAGGACTCGTTGCAGCGGATGCATGCCATCCGCCTGGGGCGTTGTCCGGATTGCGGGCACCATGTGCGCCAGCATTTATTCGCCTCGATTTGTGATCATTGCGGCTGGCACACGTTTGAGGTGCCGCGGCAAGGAGGGGTACGCGTACATCTGGCCAGCGGTGCGGCACCGGTCGAAGGGGAACGGGCCTATGTGGTGAAGACCGGGGTGGTACTGGTGGTAGTGAATGACGTGGTACAAGCTAAAATTCCCACGACATCCGTGAGCTGGATCGAGTACCTGTGGGAGCAGGGCGAGCTTGGGTCGCGGCATCGGCAGGTGCTGGACAGGATGAGTCTGCTATGCGCATGGTGCAATCAGGAGGCGAATCCCGAGGCGGACGGATTCCACATGGCGCAAGTGGCCTTCGGGTCCAGCCAGGAACGATATTGTTTCTGCTGTGACGATTGCTATGAGGCCTTTCGCAAGATGTACCCGGCGCGGGTGCATCGCAATTGCTATGAACGGGATTGTACGACCTGCAATCTCTGTATGAAGCGTTATTCGGATGACGAGGATGGAATCCGGATGCTGGCCAAGGACTATTTGAAGGTGGTCAGGCAATCTCGATCAGGAGCGGAACATGGGTGATTACCGGACAACGACAGGGGAGCCGCTGCCAACCGGGCGGATGGAGCGTTTACGTACAAGGCGCGTATGGATACGGCGAGGCGGGCTGATGGTGGGTTTGATGGTGGTGGCGGGGTTCCTGGTTCCCGTTCGTGTGAGAATTGCCGCGAATGGTTATGTCACTTCGGATCACTACGCCGAAGTGCGTCCCGCGACGGTCGGCCCGGTTGCCGAGATCCAAAGGCAATCCGGAGACCGCGTCGAGGCGGGGACGATACTGGCGCTGCTGGACGACAGGGAGGAACGCGCTGCGCTGGAGGCGGCTCGCAGTGCCGTCCGCAGCATGGAGGCGCGGGTGGCATTAAGGCGGTCTGAACTGGAACAGGAAGAACGGCAGCGCGCGCTTCGCATCACGTAAGCCGGGTACCGGGTGTCGCATGCGGAGCAGGATCTGGCGTTGACAGAGGAGTTGTATGGTCAGGGGCTGGTTTCAGGACGGGTTCGTGAGGAACGGCGTATGGCGCTGGCGTTGGCACA
>SLLF01000048.1 GCA_007134175.1 Kiritimatiellia bacterium
ATAGGCCTTGGGTCAGCGATGCCGAACGTGATGTCGGGGGCTTTGTCTATCATCCGGAGCAGACCCGGGCCGGTACCTTTACCGATGCCGACGGAATCGTGCGCTTCCGCTCCATGCCGGGCATGACCTACGCCGGCATGCTCAGCTATATTTACGCTGGCGTCGACCGGCACGACCCCCGGGTGCAAGCCACGGTGGACTGGGCGGTGCGCCACTGGAACCTGGAAGCCAACAATCCAGTCACTGATGGCGACACCCACCACGACACGACGGACGAACGGGAGGGGCTCTTCTATTTCTACAACGTGCTCTCGAAAGGCATGGCCGCCTTTGGCCAGGACGAGTTCCATCCGACTGACCGCCCCGCCTTCAACTGGCGCACGGAGCTGGCCGAAAAACTGATCGCCCTGCAACGCATTGCTCCGGCCACCGGCCATGGTTACTGGGTCAATGAAGTCGGCCGCTACTGGGAAAGCGACCCGGTGCTGGTGACCGCTTACGCGGTGCTGGCGCTGCAAATGGCCCTCGGCGACCAGCGTTGACTACCCGGCTGTTAGGACTAGCCCGCATTTCTCGCCGGAATTCCGATCAATCTTCTGCATCTGTGCGCCCCCACGGCCTCGTGCCGTGGGAGCGGGAGTTTAGGGTGGCTACAGGCTGTGTCCAGAGCGAGCCCGCAGTGAGCGAGCACCGGAGTATTGCTTCTTTCTCCCGCAAATCGGGCTCTTCCCTCTACGTACAGTGGAATAGCTCGATGAAGTTTGGCTCCCACGGCACGAGGCCGTGGGGCGCCCCGTGAAATATGCGGGCCAGAACCTAAAGGTGCCTGTCGGCCGGTTAGCTTAACTTAGGTCCTTTGTATTAAAGACGGGGCAGATAAAAGCGAAAGATTGCAGCAAAATACAAGGTGGGGAAAGACGCTATTCCTTAATCTTTCGCCTTACTCTTCTTTCCGAACTTGCGAGACCGCCGCCCTTTACCTGCCCTGTCCGGTTCAGTAGAGGCTTGTAAATCGCGGATCTGGTCACGCAGGATGGTGGCACGCTCGAATTCCAAGGCCTCGGCAGCCTCCAACATCTCGCGCTCCATCTCCTGCAGCACCGCCTGCAAATCGTACGGCTCACCCGTTTCCTGCCAGACGGCCTCTTCGATTTGGCGGCTTTCCGCCTGCACAATGGCCAAGCCGTCGTGAATTTCCTTACGGATACTTTGCGGTACCACCCCATGGGCGTCGTTGTAGGCCATTTGCCGGGCACGCCGCTCCTGAGTCACATCCAACAACAACTGCATCGCCCCGGTAACGTGCTCGGCATAGAGAATAACCCGACCCTCCGTATGCCGCGCCGCGCGGCCCGCCGTCTGGATCAAGGCGGTACCAGAACGCAGGAATCCCTCCTTGTCGGCATCCAACACCGCCACCAGCGCGACTTCCGGCAAATCCAACCCTTCCCGCAATAGATTGATCCCGATCAAACAGTCAAACTCCGCCCGTCGTAACTGACGCAGGATATCGACGCGCTCGATCGCGTCGATATCGGAATGGAGATAGCGCACGCGCACATCCAATCGTTGCAGATACTCGGTCAAATCCTCCGCCGTCCGCTTGGTTAATGTGGTCACCAGCACCCGCTCGCCGCGTTCTGCGCACTGCCGAATTTCCTCCAGCAAGTCATCGATTTGGTTCGCAAGCGGCCGGATCTCAACAGCGGGATCCAGAATGCCGGTCGGACGGATCACCTGACGCACCGGTTCGCCGGCCCATTGCCGTTCCAGCGGGCCGGGTGTAGCGGATGTAAATAGCATGGGACCGGTCACCGCCATAAACTCATCAAAATTCAGGGGTCGGTTGTCGAGCGCCGATGGCAGACGGAAACCGTGCTCCACCAAGACCTCCTTGCGGGCACGATCACCGTTGTACATGCCGCGCAGCTGCGGCAAGGTCACGTGCGACTCGTCAATAATGGTCAAGAACGTGCCATTGAAATAATCGAGCAAACAAGCGGGTCGCTCGCCTGCGGTCCGTCCCGCCAGATGTCGCGAATAGTTCTCAATGCCCTGGCAATAACCCAGTTCCTGCAGCATTTCCATGTCGTATTGGGTCCGCATCCTAATGCGCTGGGCTTCCAATAGTTTGTTCTGCTGCTCGAACCACGCCACCCGTGCTTCCATCTCGGCCTTGATCAAGCCGATGGCGCTCTCGATCTTCTTGTACGGCATCACGAAATGTTTAGCCGGCGAGATCAATGCCCGCTCCAAATCCGCCACACCATGCCCGGTCAAGGGTTCCACCCGCCTGACCCGCTCAACCTCATCGCCGAAGAAATCGATGCGGAGGACCGATTTTGCGTAGGAGGGATATATATCCAAGGTATCCCCGCGCACCCGGAACGTGCCCGGCGCCTGTTCGATGTCGTTGCGGGTATACTGGATGTCTACCAGCCGTTGCAGCAATTGGTCGCGATCCACCGTTTCGCCCTGCGCAACACCAATGACCATTTCGCGGTAGTCTTCCGGAGAGCCCAAGCCGTAGATGCAGGAAACGGACGCTACAATGATGACATCCTCACGGTTCAACAACGCGTCGGTGGCGGACAAACGCAAGCGCTCGATTTCCTCGTTAATGGAAGCGTCTTTCTCAATGAAGGTGTCGGTCTGCGGAATGTAGGCCTCCGGCTGATAGTAGTCGTAGTAGCTGATGAAATACTCCACGGCGTTGTGCGGGAAGAAGCCTTTCAGTTCTGCATACAACTGGGCCGCCAGGGTTTTGTTGTGCGATACCACGAGCGTCGGGCAACCTGCGTGGGCGATCATGTTAGCCATGGTGAACGTCTTGCCCGAACCGGTCACTCCTTCGAGGGCGGTATAGCGACGACCCGTATCCCAGGCCTGGCACAACGCCGCAATCGCTTCCGGCTGATCGCCGGTGGGCTTGAACGCGGATTCCAGCTTGAATGAAGTCATTGACGGCATCGCCCTACCCTACGCGCCCAGGATGTCAAAAGCAACGGCACACCGTACCGGGTTGAGGGCGCACATTGACTTCTTTTTCCCCTTTCGGCACTATCCCTCCATGCACGGCCTATCCACGAAGAACACCCTCGCACGACTGCAGGTCCCGCGCCGGGATGCCTGGGCCATGATACGGCGCTATGCCGCCGGGCGTCTAGGGGAACAAGTCCGGGCCGTGGCCTTCATCATCATCTATTTGATTGCCTTTCAGTTTCTTGTCCTGAATTCGGCACCCGAGCGGGCGTTGCTGATCGCAGGCGGTATCGGATTGACCGTTTTTGGG
>SLLF01000077.1 GCA_007134175.1 Kiritimatiellia bacterium
CCCTCACGCGCGACCGGTTGGTGGGGCTTTTTCCGTGGGCGTGGCTACGTCGAAACGACATCCCCCTGAATGGTTGAGCGCGGGGTTAAATCCCCCGGGGGATGCATTGATCAGGGAACGGCAGGGGCATCAGCCGCATATAACCCGTCGCATGATCTGGCGCACCCCGGACGTGGCCCTGGCCTCCGCCCTGATTTCCTCGCGCCGCGACGTGCTCAAGCAGAAACTGCCTTGGTGTGCCAGCCTGCCCGGCGGAATTAAGATATTCTCGTCCCATCCAGGGCCGGGCAACGTGAACTCGAATCATCGCTGCAATTACTGGGCCGGCACGATTACCGCCCCGCGCCTGGGGCAGGCGCGCAGCGCGCTGCTCTGCTTTTACGATGTGCCGCCGTTGGATCCCTGGGGCTACACCCATGCCCATTGGCCGCAGCACCGGTTTGATGAGACGATAGAGGTCGGCGGCTGGTATTTCGGCCGGGCGGCGAAGGGTTACGTCGGTCTGCGCCCCCTACCGGCGGGTCATCTGGTTATGGAAGGACGCTATGGCGGGCGGGAATTGATCGCGGCGGGTGCGCGCAGCGGTTGGGTCTGCCAGGTCGGGCGTGGCCAATCGCCGACCGACTTTGCCAAATTTGTCGAGTTGGTCAGCGGGGCGCCGGTTCAGCTTGATGCGAACGGCCTCACCTTTGAGTCGCCCACCGAGGGGCCCTTGGCGCTCACCGCTACGGGGGACTTTCTGGTGGACGGCCAGCCGCAGGACTGGCCGGATGACCTGCATATTGATGCGCCGTGGGCGTTCAGTGCCTGGGACGAGGGCGTGGTGCACGGGCGCGAAGACAGCAACGCGCCGCAAGGAACGTTGCGTTCCTGAGGTTCCGTGATGACGAATCCCGCTGCCTTTGATCCGATCGGCAAGGTGGACCCCTTTTGGGGGTCGGACACCACTGCTTTGACTCCCCGTGAAGGCTTGGCCGCGCGCTGGTTTTTGCCCAAGGCGCTGACGGGCAATACCCATCCAGGCGCTTGTTGGCCGTTCGGTCCGGTTTCCGTCGGTGCCTACTCGGGTGCCTACGTCACTGGATATGGACAGAACGATATTAGTTCGCGCGGGTTGCCGCGACGGCTTTTCCACGAGCCCTGCGCCACAGGCTTCACACACTTTCATCCCAGCGGCACCGGCGCGATCAAGCATTATTACAACTATTTTCGCGTGGTGCCGTTACACCATCCCGGGGATGATAGGCACCGGCACTGTGCGCTGGTCGATGAGGAGGCGTCTCCGGGCTACTATGCCGCGACGCTGCGGGAACGGGGTATCCGCGCCGAGTTGACGGTGACACCCCGCGTAGCGCTGCACCGCTACCGGTTTCCTCCCGGGCGAACACGTTGCCTGGCGGTGGACTTCGCCTCCGGGGGATTGTTGATGGCGCATACCCGTACCCGCCCCACACGCGCGGCGGTACAGGTGGACGGTCCTGCTTTTGCGGGTCACGTTTGCATGGAGGGAATCGTCATTTATGTCGCCGGGCGCTTCGGGTCGGCCGACACACGGGTGCGGATATTTTGTGAGGATGCCCGGCTGGCCGGTGGGAGCTATGAAGTGGATGACGGGGCCCGCGTCCCGGAGTCCTTCGGCATCCTGGGGGAATGGGAGGCTGGCCACCCTGGTGGCGAGTTGCGGCTGGCGTTTTCGCTCAACAGCGTGGACGAGGCCCGGCAGCGGTTGCACCGCGTGTCGGATGCTTCTTTTGACGATCTGCGGGCGGAGGCCGCGCAGGCTTGGCGCGAACACTTATCCGTTGTTGAGGTGGACGCGGGTGGAACCGCAGTGGATCTTTTTTATTCTTCTCTCTACCACAGCTTGATTAAACCGTGCGCATGGACCGGGGATAATCCCTTCGGAGCGTCATCGGGGCCGCTGTTTGTCGACTTGGCCACCCTCTGGGATCAATATAAAACCGCCCTCCCGCTGATCCTGACATTCTTTCCCGGCACGGGGGCCGACCTTGTCCGCAGTCTGTTGAGCATGGCGGAATATCTCGGGGAGTTCACCAACGCCTTGCTGCTCAACCGTCAGTTCAAGCGCTTTGAGAAACAGGCCCGCGGATTGGCGCACCATGTCATCGCGGATGCCCGCATCCGGCATCTGCCCGGTATCGATTGGGAGCACGCGCTGCATTGGATGGTACGCGACCTGGAAAAGGCAGGGAACCGGGATTTTCATAGCGACGGCGTGGCCCGGCCGTATGCCCATACCCTGGACCTGGCCGGGGCCTCTTTCTGCACGGCCTTGGTGGCCCATGCGGAGCGGGATATCCCGGTTCGGGACAAGGTATGGAACTGGGCGTCCCGCTGGCGAAAGGTGTACGATGCGACCTCTGGATTGCTCGGGGCCTCCCGTTACTACGAGGGTGGGCCGTGGAACTATTCATTTCGTCTACTGCACGACATGCGGGCGCGTATTGCCCTGCATGGTGGCGAGGGCCCCTTCCTGCGCGACCTGGAACGCTTTTTCGGGTTTGACCAGCCGCCGGTGAAACAGCCGTTTGATCCGGACGATGACGGCGCGTGGGTCGCGTTTGGAACGGATCTGCACCGATTTGAAGGGTTTAACAACGAGCCGGATATGGAGACGCCCTATGCGTTCCTCTATGCGGGTGCACAGGCGCGCACCTGTGAAGTGATTCGGGCCGGCCTGGCTGCGCAGTTCCAACCCGGTCGGGGTGGTCTGCCGGGCAATAACGATTCGGGCGGGTTGACCTCGTCGTATGTCTGGAACGCGCTGGGCTTGTTCCCGGTGGCGGGGCAGCCTGTGATGCTGGTGGGCAGCCCGTCGTTCAGCGAGGCGAAATTGAAGCTACCGCAATCCGAGCTGCGTATCACGGCCAACAGCCGGTCCGCGAAGGATATTTATGTGCAGCAAGCCCGCTGGAATGGGCGATGGCTTGAGCGCCCCTACTTGACGATGCGGGAGTTCCTGCAAGGGGGGACGCTGGAATTCACAATGCAATCGCAACCGGGCAAATGGGGTACCCGGGCGCGGCCTCCATCCTATACGGACCCCGGCCAGATCGAACCTCACTTCTGATCCGGTGATATCTAGCCAAATATATTTGAAATTAATTGGTGGCAACAGGCGTTTGTGAATGGCAATCCGTTTCTTTATAAACGTGCAGTAAAGGGAAATTACAGTGATCCAGAAAATTATATTACTGTGTGCGGGGTTAATGATGGTGGCCTGGGCCCGGGCGGATGATTGGCCGATGTGGCGCTACGG
>SLLF01000199.1 GCA_007134175.1 Kiritimatiellia bacterium
GATCAGCGGGACAGCGATTCCCTGCCGCCCTACGAGGTGTTGGATGCCATCGTGGAGCGGTACGTGGAGCGGGATGAAGGGGTGGATCAGATCGTGACCGCCGGTTTCGACCCGTCGGTGGTGCGTCAAGTGAGTCGGCTGGTGGATTTGAACGAGTATAAAAGGCGTCAGGGTGCGCCCGGCGTGAAAATCACCCCTAAAGCCTTTGGGCGGGACCGGCGCATGCCGATCACCAACGCCTACAGGGAACCGGTAAAAGGAATAGATTCATAGCGTTATGCATGCCCCCCAGCAGTCCAGTAGTGAACGGCCCGCCCACGAAGTGGTGGCGGCGCGCCAAGTGGCGGAGCTGAGTTTGTTGTATGATATCAGCCGCTTGTTGGATCAGAGCCTCGACCTGCGTGACGTGGTGGCGCCGGTGTTGGAGGCGATCTCGGAACAGCTTGAGATGCGCCATGCCACGCTCACGCTGTTCAATCGGCAAACCGGCGACATTTTAATTGAGGCGGCTCATGGGTTGTCGCCACAGCAAGCGAGTCGCGGACGCTACAAGCTGGGGGAAGGCGTCACCGGCCGGGTCATTCAGGAAGGTAAACCGATGGTGATTCCTCGTACGAGCGAATCCCCGCTGTTTCTGGATCGAACCACCCGCGGTCAACGCAACGACATGTCGTTTGTCTGCGTCCCGGTCAAAATGGGCAAGGACGTGATCGGGGCGTTGAGCATCGACCGCTTGTACCGGGAGTCCCTGAATCTCGACGATGATGTCCGGACGCTGACCATAATCGCCTCCATGATTGCCCAGGCCGTGAAATTACGGCGGGCGGCCCAGGAGGAGCAGGAGCGGTTGGAGAAGGAAAACGAGCGGCTGCGCGCCGAGTTGCAGGATCGCTTTCGGCCATCCAACATCATAGGCAACTCGCATGAGATGCAGATTGTCTACGATCAGATCGCCCAGGTCTCCCGCAGCCCGGCGACGGTCCTGATTCACGGTGAAACCGGCACGGGCAAGGAGCTGGTGGCCCATGCCATTCACTACAACAGCGACCGGGCGAGCCAGCCGTTCATCAAGGCGCATTGCGCGGCGCTGCCGGAAGCGATCATAGAGAGCGAACTGTTCGGCCATGAGCGTGGGGCGTTCACCGGTGCCACGACGGATCGCAAGGGGCGTTTTGAGCTGGCCAATGGCGGCACGTTGTTTCTGGATGAAATTGGCGATATCCCGCCCAGCATACAGATAAAATTGTTGCGGGTACTACAGGAGCGGGAGTTCGAACGTATTGGCGGAACCCAAACCATCCAGGTCAATGTGCGCGTGATCACCGCGACCAACAAGGATTTGCAGGCACTAGTCAACGAAGGCAAGTTCCGTGAGGATCTTTATTACCGGTTGCATGTGTTCCCTGTTTACGTGCCCCCGTTGCGCAAGCGCAAAGCGGACATTGTGCTGCTGGCCGATCATTTCCTGGATCGATATGCCAAGGAGTCCGGTCGCCAGATCCGGCGGTTGTCCAGCGCGGTTATCGATATGTTGATGAGCTATCATTGGCCCGGCAACGTCCGCGAGTTGGAGAATGTGATTGAACGGGCCGTGCTGGTGGCGGAAGGGGATGTGGTCCATCCCCATCATTTGCCGCCCACGTTGCAGACGGCGGAGGCGATCGGCAGTCCGCCGACCGGCACACTGAAATCGTTGGTGGACCGGTACGAGCGCGATCTGATCAAGGATGCGCTCAAGTCGTCGCGCGGCAACGTGGCGGCGGCCGCGCGTGCGCTGGGCGCCACACAGCGTATATTGGGGTACAAAATCAACAAACTAGGCGTCTCGCCGAAGCAGTATGCGAGCTGAATCATGAACACATCGGATAAACCTGCGTTGGTAGTGGGCTTGGCGGCGGCGTATCAACGCACCCTGCGCTTTAGCGGGCTCCGGACGGGTGAGATCAACCGGGCCAGCCACACCGCGATCAGTGCAGCGGGTAAAGGGGTCAATGTGGCGCGGGCGCTCCATGCGCTGGGGTGTCCGGTCGAGTTGATTACGTTTCTGGGATCCACCACCGGTGAATGGATCCGCCGTCGGTTAGCGGTCGAGGCGATTGCTTGCTGCTGCGTGCCAACCGAGGCGGCCACCCGGATATGCCAGACGCTGATTGATGAGCGGAGCGGTGCAGTGACCGAGTTGATAGAAGAGATGACCCCGCCCCGTCCCGGCGAATGGCAGCAGTTTCAAATGGCGTATTCTGCCGCACTGGAACGGGCCAGTATCGTGGTGGTGGCCGGTACACTTCCTCCGGGCGCGCCGTCGACCTTTTACGGGGAGCTGGCGCGGCAGGCGCAGGCCTGCGAGGTCCCGTTCGTGATCGATTCCCACGGCACCCCGTTATGGTCGGCACTGCCGTTTGCGCCGAATGGGGTGAAGTGCAACCGTATGGAGTTGGGGTTGACGGTCAATGCTTCGGTCGCCAGCGATGCGGAACTGGTTGCGGCCGCCCGCCGAATGCAGGCTGAGGGGGCGGATCCGTTACTGGTGACGGACGGTGCCGCGTGCGCCTGGTGGTTCGATGGCGAACGGGTGGTCCGGCTGCAACCGCCCGAAATCCATCCGGTCAATCCGATCGGCAGCGGGGATGCCGTTACTGCCGGCTGGGTAGCCGGTATGCAGCGTGGCGATTCCCCGTTCATGGCTATCCGCCGGGGATTGGCCTGCGGCACCGCCAATGCCTTGACGGATATACCGGGTGAATTCGATCCGGTTACCGTTGATAAACTGCTGGCAGAAGTCCACGTCACCCGACCCGAAAAACAGGCTTGACGGTGATGGCGGCCTGTTGCAGGCTGAGCCCGGACGCTTAGCTCAGCTGGCAGAGCAGCTGACTCTTAATCAGCGGGTCGTGGGTTCGAGCCCCACAGCGTCCACCATTCTCTTTCAATATCTTACGTCAGTTCATGCCTTGTTGCAGGAACTCCCTGATACGAATTTGATACGACTATTTTCCTGAGTTCAACATTGGGACACCCAAGGCAAAATCGTACTCGTGTTCGTAATCGGAATCGAAGTCCCAGCTTATATCTAATTCTCATGTCTGTATCGGATTAACCTGGATTCGATCTTCTCCCCCTCTTTTCCTTACCGGCCATGTTTCCGCAGCCAGCGATTAGGGCGAAAGATGAAGGCGAAAGACAAGGGGAGAAGACGATATTCCTTAATCTTTCGCCCTAATGTCTTTCTGAACTCGCTGACCGGGTAGGGCAAGGCGCTTGCCC
>SLLF01000074.1 GCA_007134175.1 Kiritimatiellia bacterium
CCTCGATGACGGGGGCGATGCCACCTTGTTCGTCCATCTGGGCTACCAGGCGGAGCAACGGCCGGAAATACTGGACCGTAAGCCCGGCAGCGAAGAGGAGAAAGTGCTGCTGGCCCAGGTCAAGCGCGCCATCCAGCGCGACCCTGGCCGCTTTGCTCGCATCGCCAAGGAGATCATCGGCGTCAGTGAGGAAACGACCACCGGTGTGCATCGCCTCTACAAGATGCACGAGAAAGGCGAACTGCTTTTCCCGGCAATCAATGTGAACGATGCGGTGACCAAATCGAAGTTCGACAACCTCTATGGCTGCCGCCATTCACTGGTCGACGCCATCATGCGCGCGACCGATGTGATGCTTTCCGGCAAAGTCGCCGTCGTGGCCGGCTACGGCGATGTGGGCAAGGGGTCGGTCCAGTCATTGCTGGGGCAGGGGGCCCGCGTCATCGTGACCGAAGTCGACCCCATCTGCGCGCTACAGGCCGCCATGCACGGGTTGGAAGTGATGACGATGGACGAAGCCTGCAAGCTGGGTGATATCTTTGTCACCACTACCGGTTGCTGCGACGTGATTACCGAGCGCCACATGCGCCAGATGAAGGATTTGGCGATTGTCTGTAACATCGGCCACTTCGACAGCGAAATTCAAGTGGATAAGATGCGCAAGTACCGCTGGGAGGAAATCAAGCCTCAAGTGCACAAGCTCACGCTGCCGAAAGGGAAACGGCTGCTGCTATTGGCCGAGGGGCGATTGGTGAATCTTGGTTGTGCTACGGGGCATCCCAGTTTTGTGATGTCCAACAGCTTCACGAATCAAGTTATGGCGCAGATGGAGCTCTACCAGCATGCGGAACGTTATCCGTTGGGCGTCTACACGCTGCCGAAGCATTTGGATGAACAAGTGGCAAGGTTGCATCTGGGACAACTGGGAGTCAAACTTGACCGCTTGAACCGCAAGCAAGCCCACTACCTTGGCGTGCCACAGGACGGACCGTTCAAGCCGGACCATTACCGGTATTGATTTCTGGAGGCCAGCACCAGCACCGTAGCCGCCGTCGCTAGACGGTGGATGCCCTTATCGTGCGAATAGAAATCCACGCCCTAAGGTCGCGGCTGGGGGGGGATCTCAGCGAGTCAGGCCGTGACGCAACGCGGGCAGGGTCTGGGTGCGCAGTGTGGGGTTGAGGTCGAATAGGACCCAACCGGGCGCACCCAGGTCGCGGGCGTGGTTTATCTGCAGAATGACTTGATCCGGCGGCAGTTGGCTTTCCGACGAGGTGACGCCGATCCCGGGGAAAATGCGCCCATCTGTACCTGGTAGTTGCATCTGCATGTGCGTCAGGTGGCGGAACCGGGCGGCGTCATTGAAGTAGTTCATCGGCACGACATAATCGAGCCAGCCGTGCCGCAGCCAGGTTGGCCAGTCTTGGGCTATGCTGCTTAAGATATCGGGGTACCCGCCCCAGACGGCGGCCGACAGCTTCACCGCGGGATGGGCGGCGCGGATTTCCCGGTGTACCCGTTCCACTACGTCGCTGATCACCCCGATACGGAATTGCCGGAATTCCGCTTCGCGCGCACCTCCCGTCTGCACATCGGCCGGCCAATTGCGTACTGGGCGGCCACTTGTTTCTTCAAAACGTTGCCGGGTATAGGGAGAGAAGCAAGCGGCCCGGTTGGGGTAGCGGATGTAGTCAAGATGCAATCCGTCAATATTATAGTTGGCTGCCACTTCATGCAGTCCGGCGAGCAACAGGTCGACATTAGCCGGATGGGCCGGATTCAGCCATGGCAATTCCTGCCCATCGGCACCTTGCATCAGTCGACCTTCGCGTCGGGCCTGTTGGACAAAGTCAGTGGGTGCGCCGGTCAGGTTCCAGCAGACTATCCAGACATGCAATTGCTGCTCGTGTGCCCGCGCCGCCGCGATGGACTGGGCCAGTTGATCGCCATGCACGCGGTAGGTGGTGGAGCGCGGCAACAATTCACTGGGGTAGTGCGCCAGACCACCCCACATTAGATTAGGGAAGAGGGCGTTGATGCCGTGATCCGCCAGGACGCGGCCGGTCCGTTCCCATGCGCCGGGGAACAAGCCAGTACCTTGGTGGTCCCATACGCCGCGGAACTCGCCGCGCCGCACCGTTTGGGCACGGGCGTAGGCTTCAACCAGGTTACGTTGAAGCTGGCGTTGGAGGGCGACGGTTTGCGGATACTGCTGATGGCGATAGTGCTGCAGCAAGCGTTGGTGCTGCTCCTGTGCGGTATGCAACAAGCGCTCGATTTCGTGGCGGTCGGCTCGGGTCTGGCCGGTCCCTTGCAACTGACGCACAGCGGTTGCAAAGTCAGCATAGGGACCCACTTGGCCAGCCTGCTGCACGGCCCGTCGGGCCAGGCCGGACCACAGCGGTGGGTGCCGTTGCGCCAGTAATCCGCCGAGCATGTCGTGTTTGGATTCGTCGTCGCCGGGCAGGAGGATGTGCGCCATCCACAACCCGCGCGGCGAGGCGGTCCAGGCCGGATCATCCGTACGCTGCCCAAGTGCGTTTTCCCAGTAGGCGATGACGCGTGCCTCCGCCGTTGCCGGAAGTGCTGGCCGAATATTCCAGGACTGTTGATAGACGCGTTCAGGGACGGGCGGGGGAGCGTCGATGAACCGTATGGCCGACCATTGTCCCGGTTGTTCCGCGGCGGCGTAACGGCCCAGTTGGAACCCCAGCAGGCGGGCTAACCGTTCATCGTTGGAATAGAAGACGACCACTTGGCCGCCGTGCGGCACCCAATTCGCCAAATGATCGCGGAAGCGTTTGCTCAGTTCGGGCATGTAGGGTAGTACCACGATTTTTTTTCGCTGGAGCCGGTTCAGGCTCACCTCCGACTCGTCCCAGATGGCGTGCGGGATATTCACGTCGTGCAGCCACTGGCTGATACGGGCGGTGGCCCGTCTGGCCGGTTCGCGTTCGGTCGGCGGCACGTTACTGCTGCGGACGAGGACGACTTGTGCGCGGACCGCTTGCCAGCGGTGCAGGGTGAGGGTGGTATCGACGCGCTGCCCCCGCCAGGGGGAGATACGGATGGCGGAGATTTGGTTCCAGCCAGCCGGCTGTCCCTCGGTTTCGAAATCCCCGCGCATCAGGGAGAGGGTGCGGCGTCCACTGCCGGGCAGCGGGCGGTTCCAGATATACCAGCCAGCGCCGCTGCGCAAGTAGATTGCCAGCGAGCGTATCGCTTCCGGCTGTGGACAGCTGACCTCCAGGA
>SLLF01000152.1 GCA_007134175.1 Kiritimatiellia bacterium
CCAGCACTTCGCCTTCGTCCGATACATCGAAGTAGCCGGCGCTCCAGTTGGGGACACCGTACAGCTCCTTCGATTTCACGCTCGACCAGCGCTCCAGGTCCTTACGCTCCCGCCCCATGCTTACGGCATCCTGTATTCCCATTCATGCTTCATCCCGCCATGCTGCGCCTGAACGGTAGCCCCACTGGCGCTAGGCCACGTGCGCCTGGACGGTTCTGCGGCGCAACGCCCCCTCCTGCCCGCACACCCGGACAGGCCAAGAAGCCAATTGAATCGAATCGTGCTGCACATGGGGATATACAATACGGGAAACCGCGCTAAGTCAAGAACCGCAGCCACAATTGCGCCCCAAGCCGGCCCGTGCTAGAGTGCCCACCATGAACCGGCAACCTTCCACCCCTACCCCCTGGCCACCGCGCGGTATCAGCGGCTGGATAATCAGGTGCGCGGTTCCGTCCACGCTCACGCCACAACACGAGGGCTTCCGTACCCATGTCGGGCTGCTGCAGGGGATCGTCAGCATGGTGATCAACCTGTTGCTGCTGGTCATCAAGGGAGCCATCGGTCTCTGGCTTGGCAGTGTAGCGTTGATCGCGGATGCCATGCACAGTCTCGCGGACATCGGCAGCAGTCTGGTCATTGTGCTGGGCTTCATCTGGGCGCGTAAGCCGCGGGACCGGGAACACCCCTACGGCCATGGCCGGGTGGAACTGATAACGGCGTTGGTGGTGGCCGTCTTGCTGATTGTGCTGGCACTGGAATTCGCCCGCGTCGGTGTTGCGCGTATTTTGGCACCGCGCCCGCTGGACCCATCCAACTGGGTGCTATTCACTCTGGCAGGCACGATTTTTCTAAAGCAGTGGGTAGCGTGGTTTTGTCGTATTCTAGCCCAGGCCACGTCCTCCACGGCCCTGGCAGCCGATTACTGGCATCATGTCGCCGATGTCCTCAGCTCGCTACTGGTCGTGCTGGCACTGGTCGCGGCCCGGTTGGGCTGGGCCGGTGCCGACGGCTGGGCCGGCTTGCTGATCGCCGTCTTCATCTTCTATACCGCCATCCAGACCGCGCGTGCCGCTATCAGCCCCCTGCTCGGCGAAGCCCCTTCCCCCGATGAAGTCCGCCGCATCAAAGCCGCGGCCCACCAGGTGCGCGGCGTGCGCAATGTGCACGACCTGATGCTGCACACCTATGGGGAGGACCGCGTCATCTCGCTGCATATAGAGGTCGACGCCGACCAGTCAGCCTTGCAGGTGCACGATCTCGCCGAACAAGTGGAAGCAGCGGTAGAGCAACAGATCGGCGGCAAAGCCATTGTCCACGTGGATCCGGTTGATCGCACCCATCCCCACTACCGCGCCGCGCAGGATCTACTCGAGACCGTGGTGGCGGATCACGCCCAAGTCGCGGAATTTCATGATCTACGGGTAGCGGGATCAGGCGAACGGTTGACCTTGTCCGTCGATGTCGTCGCCGCCGCTGGGACCCGGGAAGCCGCCTATCCTGATATCGCCGCCCGCGTGCAAGCGGCCATCAAACGCACCCTGCCTCCTGGCGCCAGCGTGGAGGTGACGGTGGAAACGCCCTACCATTTCTAGGTTGACAGGAACCGGTTCCGTCCGTATGGCACTGGTCCTTATGAAACACGAATGTCTAGTTGAATTGGCTAATCGCTCGTATCGCATCCATATTGCCCCCGGCTTGCTGGCGGATACGGGACCCCTGTGCCGGGAATCCCGGCTGAACGGTCCCCTGTTGCTGGTCAGCGATGAACAGGTCGCCGCCCGCTACGCAGGGGTTGTGGCAGAATCGTTGCAGGCGGCTTCGTTCGAAGTAACGCAGGTGACCGTGCCGCCGGGCGAAGCCTCGAAGTGCCATACGCAACTGATCCGCATCTACGACGCGGCACTGGCGGCGGGCTTGGACCGCGCCGCAACAGTCGTCGCCTTGGGCGGAGGCGTGATCGGCGACTTGGCCGGCTATGCGGCCGCCACCTACCTGCGGGGCATACGCTATGTTCAAATCCCGACCACTTTACTGGCTATGGTCGACAGCGCCGTGGGCGGCAAGACGGCGGTCAATCTTCCGCAGGGCAAGAACCTGATCGGCGCATTCCACCAACCAGCTACGGTCGTCGCCGACATGGACACGCTGGCTACCCTACCACCGCGCGAGTGGCGTGCCGGCTTGGCCGAAGTGATCAAGTACGGCTTTATTGCAGACCCCTCGCTGCTGGACCTGCTTGAAACGCATACGGTCGAAAGCCTTACGGCCGCGACGGATACGCTGGCGGAAATCGTCCAGCGTAGCTGCGCGATCAAGGCCGACGTGGTCAACCGCGATGAGCGGGAAGGCGGCTTGCGCGCCATCTTGAATTTCGGCCATACGCTTGGACACGCACTGGAACAGTTGACCGGCTATACGACCTACCTGCATGGCGAAGCCATTGCCATCGGCATGATCTATGCCGCTCGTTTGTCGCAGCACCTGTTGAAATTACCGACAAATGACGTGTCGCGACTGCAGCAGCTGTTAAAACAGTATGAGCTCCCCACCATTCCGCCCGATCTCCCCTGGGACCGCGTTCGCGCCGCGCTGCAGCGCGACAAGAAGAAGCTGGACGGCACCATCGGCTTTGTCCTGGTGCGGCAGCCCGGCGTGGCGGTCTATGGACAGAAAGTGCCGGCGGAAATGCTGGAGGCAACTTGGCGCGAGCTGCGGGACACACCATGACCGAGCGGGCCGCCTACATCCTCTTCAATATGATGGAGGGTATTGGCCCTGTCCGTATCCGATCTCTAATAGAGGCACTGGGCTCTATCGAGGCCATCCTGGAAGCCGATGAGGCCGCCTTGCAACGCGGCCACCGGGTGGGTCCGGAATTAGTCCGCTCCATCGTGGCGCAGCGCAACGCGCTTGACCCCATCGCCGAACAGGAGAAGGCTGAGCGGTGCGGGGCCCGAATCGTCACCCCCATCGACACCGATTATCCCGATCCGTTGCGTACCATTTATGATCCGCCACTGGCGCTTTACGTGCGCGGCACGCTGACGCCGAAGGATCGGCACGCGATCGCCTTGATCGGTTCGCGCCGCACCACCCATTACGGGCGCAGCGTGGCTGATCGCCTCGCCTACCAATTGGGCAAGGTTGGTTACGTCGTTGTCAGCGGGCTGGCCCGCGGGATTGACACCGCCGCCCACCAAGG
>SLLF01000166.1 GCA_007134175.1 Kiritimatiellia bacterium
GCACGGTTATTTCCCCCGACGGCTGGAAGCTCAACATCAGCACCAGCGGGGAAGATGAATGTTATGATCTGAACCGGGATCCGGGCGAAACCGTCAACCGGTTTCACGATCCGGAGACCCAAGCCATACGCCGCGAGCTGACCGCCCGGCTGCGCCAGTGGAAACATGAAACCAATGATCCCGCCCCGGCTGTCGGTGACGGGACCGGCGAGGAAAGGTAAACGATGAAACTGTTGGACTGCACCTTGCGCGACGGCGCAAATGTTATCGGGAACGGGTTCCCCGCGGATTTGACCCGGATGATGATCGAGCACTTGATTGAGGCCAACATTCCCCTGATCGAAATGGGGAATTGCCTGGGGATCGGCGCGTATGAAGCGGATCAATCGCACGCGCCCTTGACCGATGGTGAGTATGGGGACTTGATCACCCCGTATCGGGATCGGGCGGAAATCGGCATGTTTGTCGGTTGGAAGAACGCGGGCGATGCAGAGATCCAGTTGGCGGTCGACAAGGGGCTTCACTTCCTGCGGGTCGGCGCCAACGCCGGCGACGGCGCCCAGGCGGTCGCGGCGATCAAGCGTATCAAGGCCGCCGGTCTCACCTGCCGCTATTCCATGATGAAGGGATATATCTGCTCGGCGTCCGACTTGGCCATGGAAGCGGCCATGCTGGCCGCCGCGGGACTGGATGAAGTGACCCTCATGGATTCCGCCGGAACCATGTTGCCGGCGGAGGTACACGCCTACGTAACCGCATTGACGGCGGCCGTGGATATTCCGGTTGGATTTCATGGGCACAACAACCTGGGGTTGTCCGTCGCCAACGCGCTGTCCGCCGCCGCCGCCGGGGCTGCGGTGTTGGATTGCGGTTTGATGGGGATGGCGCGCAGCGCCGGCAACTTGCCCACCGAAGTGGCCGTAGCCGTGTTTCAAAGACAACGGCAGCTGATGGAGGTCGACGGGCTGCATCTGCTTCACTTCATTGACGATCAACTTGCGCCGGCCATGAAGAAATACGATTATCGAAGTCCCATTACGCCCCTGGACGTGGTTTACGGTTTAGCCGGCTGCCATTCCAGTTTTGCTGCTCGCTTCGAAAAAGTCGCTGCGGAAAAGAAGGTTGATCTCTACCGGTTGATCATCGCGGTGTCACGGGAAGATCGGAAAGCGCCTTCGTTGGAGCTGATCGAGCGGGTGGCGGATCAACTGGTTGAAGACGGATCGGCCGAACGATAAACGAAAGGGAACATATGAAGCGCATAGGATTCATTGGTCTGGGGGTCATGGGCGCGCCGATGGCCGCTAATTTGTTGAAAGCCGGATTCAAGGTTACGGTGCACAACCGGACGCGCGGCAAGTGCGCCCCCCTTGAGAACGCCGGTGCCCGCGTGGCCGATTCGCCGCGGGACGTGGCGCCCGGAGCGGATGCGGTGGTGCTGATGCTTCCGGATACGGAGGACGTGAACACCGTCCTGTTCGATCAGGACCACGGGATAGCGACCACACTCGAAGCCGGTCAAGTGGTGGTCGATATGAGCACGATCGATCCGGCGTCTTCGGTCGAATTCGGCCGGACCTTGTCCGCGCGGGAGGTCCACTGGTTGGATGCCCCGGTAAGCGGCGGGCAGAAAGGGGCCGTGGACGGGACGTTAAGCATCATGGTCGGCGGATCCCCCGATGCCTTTGACCGGTGCCGTCCGCTATGGGAGGCCCTAGGCAAAAATATCTTGCACGTTGGTCCGTCCGGCCACGGACTGATGCTTAAATTAATCAATCAAGTCGCCGTGGCCGAGTCGTTGCTGGCCACGACAGAAGCTGCGCGCTTGATCGCGCACAGCGGTTTGCAGGCGGACAAAGCCTTGGCCGCCCTGCGCGCGGGTACGGCCCGGTCCGGCATGCTTGATCTTTATCCGGAAAAAATGTTGCAGGGCGACTTCGCCCCCGGATTCCGCATTCGGCTCATGCACAAGGATTTGCGTTTGGCGGTTAACATGGCCCGCACCTTGGGGCTTTCCTTGCCGGGCTTGCAATTGCTCTATACCTGCTTCCAGGAAGCGGAAGCTGCCGGCTTCGGTGAAGACGGGACACAGGGGCTTTACCGTTTTATGGAGAAACATTATGCCTGAACATACGCGTTATTCCGTCGCGGCCCTGCGAACGTTCGCGGAGCGGATTCTGGTGGAAGCCGGGCTGGAACCCGGGGAAGCTGCGCTGTTGGGCGAGAGTCTGATTGAGGCCGATTTGCGCGGGATCGGCTCCCATGGACTTACCCGGCTGAGAACCTACGCCCAGCGTGTACAAACCGGTGTGGTGCAGGCCGGTAGTGTGCCGCGCATTGTGCGCGAGGCGCCCGGGGCGCTGGCGGTGGACGGGTGCAACGGAGCCGGGGTGCCCGTGGGGGTCACGGTCATGGATTGGTGCGTGGAGCGGGCCCGTACGCAAGGATCCTGCTTTGCCACGGTCTGCAACGGGAATCACTTCGGTATCGGCGCTTTTTTCACCATGCGCGCGGCGCGCGCGGGAATGATCGGTCTGGCCATGTCCAACGCGCCGGCCTCCATGGTTCCGGCGGGGGGGAAACGTCCGCTGCTGGGCACGAATCCGCTTTCCGTGGCGATCCCAGCGGGCACCTCTCCCCCGTTGGTCCTCGACATGGCGACGTCCACGGTGGCCCAGGGAAAGATCATCCTGGCGGCCAAGGAGGGGGCCACCGAAATTCCCGGCCACTGGGCCGTGGATGAAAACGGCCAACCGACCACGGACCCCCAGGCGGCCCTGCGTGGAGCCATGCTGCCCTTCGGCGGGGCCAAGGGGTATGCCATCGCGCTGATTATCGATGTCCTTTGCAGCGCCTTGGGCGGCAGCGCGCCCAGCACGGGAATCCATTCCTTCTGGGACGATTTTGAGCGTCCCCAAAATGTAGGCTTCTTCATGGGGGCATGGTCGATAGCACACTTTATGCCGCTGCCGGAATTCCATAAGCGTATTGATGCCCTGTTCACAACCTTAAAGAGCAGTCCGCCCGCGCCCGGATTCGATGAAGTGTGTATACCGGGCGAAGGGGAGCAAAGGCGGGCCGAGCAGGGCCGTCGCGAGGGGCTTGCCTATGCGCCCGCGGTCATGGCCGACCTGAGTGCATTGGCGCAGGAATATCAAGTGGCCTTTATCGAGGAAGGATGCGATGCATGACAACAAA
>SLLF01000097.1 GCA_007134175.1 Kiritimatiellia bacterium
ATACCCCAAAGCCGCTGCATTGCTGGAGTCCGGCGCGTTAATGACCACTTCCGCATCCGGTGCCGGTGCCTCCATTGCCAGCTTGCGCCCCAACGCGCGCCGGACACTGAGTACAGACGTGCCTTGGTACAAACTGTCGGGTCGGCTGAAATAGATCAGCTCGAACACGCAAAAATGAGATTTCTGAACCGGGGCAAACCGGTGCGAGGTGACGCCGTTACGACTAACCACAACCACCTCACCAGGCTCGACATCCCGCACATAGCGGGCCCCCATGAGATCCAGTGCGCAAGTCTCGGAGGCCAGGACATAAGCGTCTTCCTTGCGGCCGAGACAAAGCGGGCGGAATCCGTCCGGATCACGCACCCCGATCAACAGATCCCTGTGCAGCATCACCAGCGAGTAGGCTCCCTTGATCTGCTGCACGGCGTGCAGCAGCCGGTCCATGAAGGACTGGCGCACGTGGCGCGCCATGAGATGAAACACGATCTCCGTATCGGACGAGGTCTGGAATATCGCGCCGTGCTCTTCCAATCCCTGCTGCAGGCTGACCGCGTTGGTCAACTGCCCGTTATGCGCAATCGCCACCTCGCCCACAGCCAGGTGGGCATGCAACGGCTGGACGTTTTCATTATTGCTGCCGCCGGAGGTGCTGTAGCGCGTGTGGCCAATGGCGCAATTGCCGACCAACTTGTGCTTGAGCGTGGCGGCATCGAACACATCCACGACCCGCCCCATCCCCTTGTGCAACCGGATATGGTCGCCGTCGGAGACCGCTATACCGGTGCTTTCCTGACCGCGATGCTGGATGGCATACAAGCCGGCATAGGCCAAGTGCGCGGCATCCGCGCCGTTCCATATTCCGATGACGCCACATTTGTCGTTAAGCATAGTGCATTCCGTTTCAGGTGTGAGCAGCCGTCTCCAGTTGATCCCGCCAGTGCGGTTCCAATGAGGCGGCGAAGGGCGCATGATAACTCAGCAAATCCAGCTCTGCGCCGTCCGGCAACCGGCATTTGCCGGAACCGGCCACAACCCGCCCCACCGGACGTACGCCAGCCGCCTGCAACGCCTGCGGCCAGTCGATCGTTGTACCGTCCGGCACAAACAGTAAATAGTTGCAGGGCCCTTCACCAAATAGCAGGTCCGGCAGCGGCTCCGCCCAATCGTCGCGCAACACCACGTCGCGGTCCGGACGCGCAAAGCGCTCGATAAGTCGCTTGAGCAAACCTCCCTTGCCCAGATCGTACAGGGCAAAAGCGCGCGGTTGTGTCCGATACAGGGCCAGTAACGCCTCCCCAACCGCTTTTTCCCGAGCCCAATCAATCGTCGGCACCGTGGCCCCGCGCAAACTGCCGTCCTGGCGCAGTCGCCACAGGGCGTAAACGTCGCCCGCGGTACAATCGGATTCGCCCAGCAGGTATACCGTCCCTTCCGCACCGGCGTAGCGATAGCGGTCAGGACCCAGCACGCTCTCGCCGACCAGCACGAAAACCGGTGTCGGCGCAATGGCCCCCACTTCGGAGGCGTTGTAGAAGCTGACGTTACCACCGGTGACGGGTACCGCCAATGCCTCACAAAACTCTTTCATGGCAAGCGTGGTGCCGCCGAAATCGATCATGGTTTCCCGCTCGTCCGGCGATGGATAGTTCAGGCAGTTGCTGAGCCCGGCCGGATACGCCCCCGCGGCAATGGACCGCCGCCACGCGGCCGCCAGCACCGCCCGCGTGCCGCGATAGGCGTGCAGCAAGGTCCACGGGCTCCGCGCATGCAGCGTCAACGCCACGGTGCGACCGCTGGCCGGCTCGTAGAGCAGCGTATGGTCATCACCAGGGCCCCCGATGGTGCGCTGGTTGATTTCGTAATCGAACTGCTCGTAAATATAGCGGGCCGACGCATAGTGCGAGGTTTCCACATAGACCTGCAGCAGCGCCGCCAAATCGGGCGGGCCCGGTTCCGCCGCCGGCGGTGGACCGCCCTGCAGCGGGCGACCGGTACCGGCAATGCCGGCGAGGTCGGTAGAGCGATCCTTACCCGCGCGCAACACGTCGGGGGTCAAATCACTATAATCCTCCACGGGACACCCGTCGATCAACAAGTCCAATGACGCGCGCGCCACTTCCGCGCCCTGGAAGCGAACGACCATTTCAGGTTCCGGCTCGATCACGCCGATCCAGGCGTAATCCAGCGGATAGCGGTTGAGAATGGCCTCCGCCTGCGCCTGGCGTTCGGGCGGCACCGTGGCCAGCATCCGCTCCTGACTTTCGCTGAGCAGGATTTCCACGGCGGTGATCCCGGGGGCACGCACCGGCACCGCATCGAGATCGACGACGATACCCAAGCCGCTGTTGTGCGCAATTTCCGAAGTGGAACAGGTAATCCCGGCCGCGCCCATGTCCTGCATCGCCGAGGGTACGCCCGCCCGGATCAGTTCCAGCGTCGCCTGCATGATCAGCTTGCCCATGAACGGGTCGCCCACTTGCACCGCCGATTTCTGTTCACGGGTGGCTTCAGTCAGATTCAACGAGGCAAATATGGCGCCGGCGATGCCGTCGCGCCCGGTCTTGTTGCCAAAATAGAGCACGCGATCGCCGGCCTGCGCCGTGGAGGCCTTGAGCACCTGCTCCGGCTTCAACATACCGGCGCAGACCACGTTCACCAGCGGGTTGTCGACATACCAGGGATAAGAGGAGTACTCGCCCCCTACCGTCGGGATGCCGGTGCAGTTACCGTAATCGGCAATCCCGTCCACTACATGCTCCGCAATCCATTTGCCCCGGTGATCGCGAATATCGAAGTGCAGCGAGTTCATCAAGGCGATCGGCTCCGACCCCATAGTAAAGATGTCGCGCAGGATGCCCCCCACCCCGGTCGCCGCCCCTTGGTACGGCACCACCGCCGAGGGATGATTATGCGATTCGATCTTGAACGCCACCGCCAGTTGGTCGTCGATGCGGATGATGCCGGCGTTTTCGCCGGGGCCCGCCAGCACCTGCGCTCCTTCGCGCGGCAGGGTTTTCAGAAAATGACGCGAATGGGTATAGCCGCAATGCTCGCTCCACATCGCGCTGACCATCGCCGCTTCGGCGGCTGTCGGTTCCCGCCCCAGCCCGGCCAGCAAGGTTTCCTTCTGACGTTGATTCAGTATCTGGTCAATCAGGTTGTTCATGCCAACACACTCTCAATC
>SLLF01000176.1 GCA_007134175.1 Kiritimatiellia bacterium
CAATGCCGTCCGTGTTCCTACCCCGGGTGCGGGCATATCGTTCCGCTTCGATGTCGGGATTTTCGCGGCTGTCGACCGTAATACCCTGGATGCGCACGTTGCGGCAGGACTGATAGGTCTGTATCCATGACGAGCCGTTGCGCAGGCTGATATCCCGGATTTGTACACCGTCGCAGGCCCGGAAATACAAGATGCGGGGGTGACCGGCGCAGCTCGGTCTGCAGCGGGGCGCCGGGTAATGGAACGCCTCGCCGTTGCCGTCAAGAACTCCTTCTCCCGTGATCGCGATCGATTCCGCATCCTCCGCCAGAATCAATGCTTTGTGGGTCTCATATTCACCATTGTAGGCCGGATAGGCTGACGGATAGCTGGGAAACGCCTCAAGGTCATCGACCGCTTGTATCACGGCTCCATTGTCCAGATGCAGCCGCACCCTGGAGCGCAGGATCAAGGTCCCGCTGCGATGGGTCCCGGCCGGAACCCATACCGTCCCGCCACCCTGCTGATGACAGCGATCAATGGCCGCCTGCAGGACGGTCGTGCAGGACCTTCCGTCTTGCACATCGGCGGCGTCAAACGGATGGAAATAGGGGGCATTCGGTTGATCATGCATCTTCGCTTCCAATCGTGGTCGGACACCCGACATTGCATTCATGGAGCGACATGGGGTTGAGTTTGTAGGGACCTTCGTAGCCGGTATCGCCCAGCATATGCGCGACCAGCGCAATGGAGAGCGGATAGAACCAGGAGCCCAGCATAATGTGCGTGCGTGCGGGATCATCGTCCCGCAACTCTTCACGGGCATGGTCCTCGCCGTCGAGCCAGACAAAGTGCGGGCGGGGTTTCCAATCCTGCGGCTGGCTATCGCGCCGATGCAGCAGGAACCCGCAGCCTGCCGGATCCTCATGCATCAGGGCGTGCGCCAGATAGCGGCGCGCCGCCGCGTTGAGGTCTTCGCGGCGGTAGTCCGTCAGTGCAGCGCCATTCATCATCATGTACGCGCCGTCAAAGTCGGGACAATCGGACCCACCCGGCCAGAAAGAACCGTCGGCCAACTGGCAGGCCAGCGTCGAATCCACGTTCCGCTCGATGGCTCGCAAGGGCCAGCCCATGGCGAAGTAGATCGGCGTGATATGGATGGTGCCGAACTGTCCGTTGTAGAGGTCCGCACCGAACTGAGTGCCCCAGTACCCCGTGCTTTCGTCGAGCAGCTCCTCCAGGGCCGGATACATCCCCTGCTCCATCACACGGTCCACGTCAGACTCCCCGAACCAGTCGCGCACGGCCAGCATGGCGGTGCCCAAGGCGCAAATCTGATTGCCCGCCGCCCACGAATTGGACCAGTCGTAACTTTTGACATAGTCGTACATGACCTTGGGGTCCATGAAGGGCTCCATAAAGGCCAAGGGCTTGAGCGGGCGCCGGTTTAGCACGCGTAAGGCCCAGATCATGCCGCGGGTATTGTGCCAGACGGGATCCATTTGGCGCAGCACACGAGGCTCGTTCGCCGTCACTTCTTCCGGTCGATTGGTAAAGTAGCCTTGGTCGCACTGTTTTTCTTGAAAAAACTGCGCCCACGTATCGATGTCAGCTTCTGAAAACCGCCCCAATGCATCGAACAGATCCAGGATCTGCGCGGCATGATAGGACCCGTATAGTCCGGGCTCCGTCTCCGCGCGCTCCTTCTTGTAGCGGCCGGGGACAGCGCCCACCTTCATGGCCGCGACATAATTCAGTGCCGTCTGCTTGATTCGCTCATAGCCGCTGGTGATCATGTTCATTCCTCTATTTACTTCGCATACTGATCCGTGCGCCGGTCCCGAATGACCTTGGCCGGCACCCCGCCGACAATGGCATAAGGCGGGACATCCTTGGTTACCACCGCCCCGGCCGCCAAAATGGCATTACGGCCAACCGTAACGCCGGCGGTAATGACCACGCGACCGCCCACCCATACGTTGTCCTCAATGACGATCGGTTCTCCGATTACCCCGCCAATGGGTGCTTCCGGATCGGAAATATCGTGATTGCCGGCCATAATCTGGACAAAGGGCGCGATACGGACATGGTTGCCAATCGTAATTTGGCCCTTCGGATCCTCGCGCGTGCCGTAGCCGACGAGAATCGATCCGGTCTGGACCGAGCAGCGGTCGCCAAACGAAATATTCCCTTGTACGATAGCCCCGGTCGCCACGCTGCAGCCCTCGCCAAAACGCAACAGACCTTTGCGCGGGTTAATCAGCGCATTGGGATGTACCCGGGTCGATTCCGGCAAAATGATTTGATCCCCATGACGCAACGCCATACGACGGCCGCACCAACTGGTGAACCGGTCGCCACGGGACTGGGTCAGCATATTCGCGCCCCGATTAAGATAATTCCATACCACACTCATACGTGGAGCTCCTGTAATACGGCGTGGCGGCCCGGCAAACTATTGCAGAGCACACGGTCGCCGCTATGGTTAAACACGGGGTGATGACAAATGCGCAGCGGATTCCGACCGGGCGCCTCGCGCTCACCTAAAAACTTCGGCAACGGCACGCGTTCCAGAATCTCGCCGGTCTGGCGAGAGATAAAGACCACGTTGCCGTGTTCCGGGCCGCCCTCATCCGTGACGAGCAGATCTGGATCCCTTGGACTGGCCGACGGGTGGCCGCCACTACGGTGTTCACTGAGCATGCGATAGCCCGATCCGTCCCAGCGCACTTCGGCCAGACACGTTCCGGGTTGGCCGTCCGTGCGGGGTCCGTAGCCGATCAACGTCTCACCGTCAGGCTGCCATCCCCAATGCACGCCGCGCCTTCCGAAGCTGAGGTCCAGCACGAAACGGATATCCGTTAGTTCACGATCTGCGGTAAACACATAGGACAGCTTCGGTTCGCCCCGTTCCTTGACCACACAGTGGTTGCCGAAATAGAAGAGAAACCGGGTGCCCTGCCGATTCCAGCGCACGCAATAGACCATCAGGGTCAAACCCTCATCCGGCCCCAATCGGGCCTGCAATTCCTTTTCCGCCTGCTGAATTCGCTCGCGGTCAGGATGTTGATCGTAAACCGCTTGGGTACTAAAGACCAACCGCTCGCCGGGAGGATCAAAACCTATCGTGGACATCCCGTGGCGCGTCCGTTCCTGAAAGGGAACCGGCGCCTCCTCCGGTTTCCATTTCTTGTCACC
>SLLF01000236.1 GCA_007134175.1 Kiritimatiellia bacterium
ATGCCAATCGACTGGCCAAAATCACCGGCGCCACGCGCAAACCAATCGCGGGGAACCATGCGTGGCGCCAGCAATAGGAAAGCCACCACGTTCCAAATGATCGCCGCCGAGCCCAAAATCACGAACGGCCACCAATAGGCGCCGATCACCGCCAGCGACAACGTGGCGAGCGCGGCGGTAACCAGGATGTCGAGCGCCAGCGCCGAAATACGATTGACCAACTCTCGATCAACAAGGTCGGCCAGGCCCAGCCGGCTCAGTATGATTTGCAGCAGCAACGCCCCCACCATCGCCAGCGGAAACAGCGGCATGTATTGAAATAATTCGATCCGCTCGCCCCATGTGTGGTTCTCGGTCCATATCAGCAGGTGCCGCAAGCCCCACCCGATGGCAATGGCTACACCAATCAGCGCCCAATGTACCGAAAGCCGACGCGGCCACTGGGAGGGAGGAACCGGCTTGTCGCCGGCGGAACCGGTCTCCACATCATCATTCTTTTCCAAGCCAACGATCTTGCGGCGTACAGCCCAATTGACCAACACGGTACCGATAACCGCCCCGGCAATGATCCCAACCGTGGCCAGTCCCAAGCCCAAATCAGTGGCCGCCGCAAAATCCAGCTCCTCAAAAGCCGACCGCATGCCGGCAACCGTACCGTGGCCACCGACAAAACTAATCTCCAGCAAGGCCCCGGCAGCCGGGTGCACACCCCACACCGGGGCCAGCCAGAAAAGCACCAGCGCGATACCGATGACGTACTGTCCCCAGGCCATGGTGTGCCCCAGCATGATCTGCGGGCCGGCTTGCAGCCACATTTTGCGTAAACCAGGTATCGGTTTACCTAGAAACAAGGCGGCAAAGACGACATTGATGAACAGGCCCGGCAGCAGCGACCACACGGCCAGTACGTCGTCGGAAACCAGGCCGCTCGCCTGTTCGGCATCACGCCATGCCGCCCATATCCGCCCCAGCACCTGCGGCCCGATCAACAAACCCAGCGTTCCCGAAATCAAGGATACGGGAACGAAAACATCGCGCACCCCCGGCACCCCGTGCCGGATCAGTGTGGCAATCAGTACCAGCGATAGTAGATAGAACAACGCCAGCACAATTTGTATGACGGATTCTTCCATAGGTGCTGCTACCTGCCTAACGGGATTCGTGCCGCTTGTAAAGGCGGATATTCGCTTTCCGGTGGCGGGTGGGCTATACTCCCCACCATGGTAGAGACCTTACATAGCGGCGCGAATCCGGATCAGGCCCGCGGTTTTCTAATCCTGCTGCATGGTCGGGGGGCCTCGCCTGACCATATCATGCGCGTTTACTCCCGGATCGCACTCCCGGAGATCGCCGCGTATGCACCCGGACCTCCCGGAGGCGTTTGGTATCCCTATCCGTTCATGACTCCGCTGGAAAGGAACCAGCCGGATTTGGACCAGGCGTTGGCCAGCATAGCCGGTCTGTATGACGAGCTGATCGCGCGGGGCGCGCCACCCGAACGAATTGCGATCCTGGGATTCTCGCAAGGTGCCTGCCTGACCGCCGAATTCGCCTTGCGCCATCCACAACGCTATGGGGGGGTGATGATCTTGACCGGGGGCTATATCGGACCGGCAGGCCAGGAACGCGACGACAAGGGCTCTTTCGACGCTACACCGGTGTTCGTCGGCGTCCAGGACCCCGACCCCCATATCCCCTTGGCACGTGCCCGGGAGACGGCCAACCTATTCGAACGCCTTGGGGCGCGCGTGGATTTTCGCCGTTATCCCGGAGAACCGCACGCGGTAAACGATGATGAAGTGGCCGCCTGCCGCGCCCTGCTGGAACAAATGGTTCAGAGATGAAGGTGACCCGCATCTATACGGATGAGCACGGTGAAACGCACTTCGCCGATGATATTGTCGCATTGCAGGAGGCCGGCCCCATCGGGCGGCTGTCTGAACGCGTGCCGGTGCGCGCGGTCATTTTTCGCACCAACGCGCCGCATTACAATTATGACTGGCATAATGCGCCGGCCCGGCAATATGTCGTGCTGCTTGACGGCGCGATCGAGCTGGAAGTGTCCAACGGTGAGCGGCGCATCCTGCGCGGTGGCGATCTCCTGTTGTTAGAGGACGTTACCGGCAAGGGCCACCGTACGCGCCACCTGGAACCGCACGAGCGCCGATCGCTCTTTATCGAACTGGAGTAACCTATGAAAACACCTCCCATGCCCGGACTACACCACGTTACCGCCATCACGGCCGATGCCCAGCGAAACATCGATTTCTACTGCGGCGTGCTGGGCTTGCGTTTTGTGAAGTGTACGGTCAATTTCGATGATCCGTCCGCGTACCATCTCTATTATGGCGATGAATTGGGACGGCCCGGTACGGCCATGACCTTCTTTGCCTGGAACGGCGGGCGGCGCGGTCGCACAGGACCGCCGCAGGTGGTCGTTACACAGTTTGCCGCACCGGCGGGCGCGGAAGACTATTGGCTGGAGCGACTGGCTCAGTCCGGTGTTCACGCTGAATCCCAGACTCGTTTTGACACCCCGTGCCTCCGTTTTACGGATCCGGACGGGATCCCCCTGGAAATTGCCGCGCTGGCGGATCCCGGCGGGGTGCCGCCCGCCAAAGGCCCCGTCCCGGCCGCACACGCCTTGCGCGGATTCCAGGGAGTGACGTTGGCGGAATCCAGCGTCGAGGCAACGGTGGAACTCCTAACCCAGGTGATGGGCTATCAACGCGAGGGGGTCGAAGGAGAGGTAACACGCTATCGCGCACCCGCTGCCGACTTGGCCACGGTGGTGGATTTGCTTCATCTGCCGGACGCGGCACCCGGCACGCCGGGCACCGGCGTGGTGCATCATGTGGCCTTCCGTACGCCGGACGACGCCACCCAACAAGCCTGGCAGCAGGCCGTCCGGCAGCATGGCATCCATGCTTCGCCCGTCCGCGAGCGCTGCTATTTTCGGTCGATCTACTTCCATGAACCCGGTGGCGTCCTGTTCGAGATCGCAACCGACGGTCCCGGTTTCATCGAGGACGAGGCCCCGGCCCTACTAGGCCAGGCCCTCAAACTGCCGCCCTGGCTGGAACCCGAACGCGACGCCATCGCCCGTCAGTTGCCCCCCCTGCAGTTGCCCGAATGGAACTAACCGGGCTCGCTCGCTGCGGCGCCGG
>SLLF01000055.1 GCA_007134175.1 Kiritimatiellia bacterium
GGTCGTTAAGAAGACAATTGGGCAGGGGGGCAAAGTACTGATCCCTTCGTTTGCCCTGGAGCGGGCGCAGGAGATCATTTTCCATCTGGCGTCCCTGCAACACGAGGGGCGACTGCCACGCGTACCCGTATATGTGGACAGTCCGCTAGCCGACAAGATCACCAAGGTGTTCAGCGATAGCGCCCAGTATATGAATGACTCGTTCCATGCGCTGCGGGCCGAAATCGGCGAGGTGATGCGTCCGGACTGGGTGACCTTTACCTCGAGCGTTAATGAGTCCAAGGCCGTGGTGGGCTCGAAGGAACCCGCCATCGTGATCGCGGCATCAGGCATGTGCGAGTACGGCCGCATCCTGCATCACCTCAAACACGGCATCGAGAATCCGGCCAACACGGTAGTGATCGTGGGTTTCCAAGCGTCGCATACGTTGGGTCGCCGCTTGGTGGAGGGCGAGCGGGAAGTGAAAATCTTTGGCGATATCTTCACGCGTCAGGCTGACGTGCAGGTACTGGACGCGTTCAGCGCCCACGCCGACTACCACGACCTGGTGGCGTATGTCGAGATGGTCAAGCCGAAGCGTGTTTGCCTGGCACACGGCGAATCCCGACAACGGGAGGCACTGGCGGAACGTTTGCGCCAAAGCGGGATCGTGGAGGAGGTCATCCTACCGGCCACCGATGAGCACGTCGAATTGTGAGCGCCATCCGGTTATGCTTGCTTAGGCGGGCAAGTTACGTCACACTGCAGCCACTATGGATGATAAACCGAAAAAGAAGGTTGTGCTGAAGAAGGCGAGCGGTGACAAAAAAACGGTTATCAGGCTGAATCCAGCGGCGACAGATAAGCCGCCCGCAACCACCAGTCCGCCGACGGTTGCGGCGACCAAAGATGCCGAGCCATCAACCAGCAAACTGAAGATTTCGGCCGAGAAGGCGACCAGCCAGTCTGGTCGACAGCAGCGACCTGCAGGGGGAAAAAACAAGGAATCGGGCCCGATCTTCAAATTTTACTGCGTCTACTGCGGGCAAAAGCTATCGACCAGCATGTCGACCGCAGGCAGGAACATAAAGTGTCCGACATGCGAGCAGCGTATCGTAATCCCTGCTCCCCCCGCAGAGTAGCCGGGCGACGGCTAAACAAGATGAACTTTTTGCGCCCCTTCCACTTCCATTTCCAAAAAGTAGGCAAAGGTTCGCAGTGGTGACGCCTCGCGATATGATTTATCGGGGAGTAATTTCTCCCACGTCAGTCGGCAGGCGATTTTTAGCCGTGGTTGGTCTTCTTGAAATATGAGGCCATCGGTATAGGCCTTCCACCATGTGTACGCATCTTTGGGGTTCGCGTTTAGCGCGGGCAAACGTCGCTCGACCTCCTTGTACGCGCGTGACATGATCTTCAAGTTGGCCGCTTCGGTGTCAGGCAGAAACTTGCCAAGGAAAAACAATGTCATGCCCGCACCGACCGCGATAAGCGTCGACCGCTCGATCTCCAGTTTGTAATGGGCATGCTTGTTTTCCTTGTCGAAAAAGCCCGCCGCCTGGGGGAGCTTATCCTTTATCAGGGCACCGACATGATCCTCCACCCGAACTTTTTTCTTGAACCACAACATAATGCACCTCACTCCCTCTGCCCGAATTTGCAGACGATACTAACAAATGAATAGTTTGACGACAAGCGGCAATTCCTCGCTTCTGGTCTTTCCTGCTTGCTTTCCACGGATTTCCGAGGTAAGAAGCGGCCTATGTCATCATGCGGTTGAACGAGAGGGCCCAGCGGGCCAAAAGGTTTTCCAATGAATAAATCCGATCATATCCCTGAGGCGGCAAGCCGCACCGAAAACGACACGGCCAGGCCGGAGAAGGAGATGGCGGAAGCCATGGCGTTGTTGAAACGTTTAGGGCCTCCCGTGCTGACTGGCATCGCCGTGGCCGTAGTGGTTGGTCTGATTATTCTGGCCATTCACCAACGGCGAGAAGCGGCCCGTGAAGCAGCCGCGCAGGCGTTCATCGAGGCGCAAACGGCCGAGGAATTTCAACAGATATTAATCGATCACCCTCGCACTCCAGAGGCGCCGCTGGCGCTACTGGCGCTGGCTTCGGCACGCTACCGGGAGGGGGAATACGATCAGGCCCGGGGGCTCTACCGCCAGTTCCTGGCTGACTATCCCGCACATCCCATGCGCCCGATGGCACGGCTGGGCTTGGTGCACTGCGACGAGGCGGCGGGCGATCTGGAAGCGGCGGTAGCAGGCTTTGGCGCGTTCATGGAATCGGAGCCCGGCCATTTCCTTGTTCCCTTGGCCCAGCTCGGTTTGGCCCGTTCACTTTTCGCCAAAGGACAAGACGAGGCGGCCGCCGCGCTTTACGAGGGAATGATCGACGATCCGGAGCACCCGTGGCGGCGCCAAGCGGAAGAGGAATGGCGACATCTCCAACGGCTGCAACGGGCCAAGGCGAGCCACCGCAATCCTTAGCCCGCAGTGTCACTTGCTCCGATGTCTTTTCCTGCTCGCTTCAGCCGCTGGCCACGGCCGGAAGTCAACCCATTTGCGGGCCTGATCGACCCGGATCAGCTCCACCTCCAGGGTATCGCCCATCTGCCAGTGGCGTCGGGTGCTTCGGCCGACGCCACGGTTGCGATGCGTGCCGACCCGGTAGTGGTCATCCTGCAGCAGCGCAAACGGTACCAAGCCGCGTTGCAGGGTGTCCGCCAACTCCACCAGCAAGCCGCGTCCGGTTAGACCGGTTACCAGCGCAGGGTACGGACCCGTTGTTCCATTCGCCAGTTGGCGGGCGTAGAAGGCGATGCGTTTCAGATCCACGCTCTCCTGTTCGGCTTCCGCGGCAGCCTGTTCGCGGGCGGAACAGTGGGCGGCCATGGCGGCCAGATCCTTTTGCGAATAGGGTGGGGGAGCCCCTTGCTCGACCCTGTTGAGGATGCGGTGCACCAGCAGGTCGGGATAACGCCGGATGGGGGAGGTGAAGTGCAGGTAATGACTAAACGCCAGCCCGAAATGCTCAGCCCGCTCTGCCGTATAGATAGCGCGTTTCATGTTGCGCAACATGGCGAGGTTGGTGATGTGTGCGGCAGGCTGCCCGTGCACTGCCGCAGCCACCGCGTTCAGGCCGGCGCGATCCTTTTGCGGCAATACA
>SLLF01000156.1 GCA_007134175.1 Kiritimatiellia bacterium
GGCTGGCGGAGAGAGGGGGATTCGAACCCCCGGTACGCCTGATAGGCGTACAACGGATTAGCAATCCGCCGCTTTAAACCACTCAGCCATCTCTCCAAAAGCATCGGGCCGGTTGGACACCGACAATACTGGGCAGTTTACGTGCATTGCGCCTGGGAAGCAAGCTGAATAGAGCACCGAAGGGCGCAGCTGTTATTTATTGATCAAATCGGCACGTATGGCAACGATTGGAACATGTTGCCAAGCTGGCGCTTGGCGGTCCCAGGAACGCTGAGTCTCTGACTCTGAATATGAGCTAGTGGCCTACGGCGCCGAAAACAGATCGTACCAACAAGAAACGCCCCCCGCAGCTATTACGCTGCGCGGGGCGTGGTTACTCATTATTAACTGTAGAGCGACAGCCACATCAGCCGCCGGCGCTCATCACACTAATCAGTACTTGACTGTGCAGCCGTAGGCGACCGTGGTCGGCGTGCTGACTTCTTCGCCCGCCATCGCTGCGGTCAACGCTGAAACAACATAATTTTCAGCCCGCTCGATGTCCGCCGGATTCGCGGACCGGATGCTGTCGATGGCTCCTTGGTAGATCAGGACACCATCGCGATTGATAATGAACATGTGCGGCGTTACGCGCGCGCCGTACAAGCGGCCCACATCACCTGCCGGATCATAGATGTAGGCGGTGTGGTTCGCGCCCTTCTCGGCCGAGACCTCACGCGCTTGTTCCGGTTTCATATACCCTTGCGCCCCTACCTTGGAAGAACAAATCGCCAACCAGATCACGCCCTTTTCGGTGTACTTCTTCTGCAACCGCTGCATTTCGCCCGGATCATAGAATTTCCGGACGAAAGGGCAGCCGTGGTTGATCCACTCAAGCACGACGAATTTTCCGGCAAAATCAGACAATGAATGCTCATTACCTTCAATGTCGACCGCCGTAAAATCCGGCGCCGGCTGGCCAACGGTGACGGCCGCTTGAATACCTGCGACACCGATAATGGCCGTCCCCAGCACCGCTAACCCAAGCGTCACTAATTTCTTCTTCATTATGCTTTCTCCCTATTCCCGTCTATTTAATGGAGAGCTACAGCCCGACGGGATCCACTGCGCTCTACTACACGGCATGACGGCAACCACGGCCGTCACCTGCTTCATTCAAACATGGCTTCCAAGGCGCGGATGACCAGGCCCGGACGCAACATCTCCGGCAACGTCGCCGGCGACGCTTCGGGATCGCTACCATACAACACGTAAAAGGGTACACTGCTGCGACCGTAGCCGGCCAGCACGCCCTCAATCACATCATCCCGCTGCGTCCAATCCGCCTTCAGCGGCACCACCCCGAATTCTTCAAAGGCGTTAATAACGCGGGCCGCGGAAAAGGTGAGCCGCTCGTTGACCTGGCACACGGTACACCAGGCCGCCGTGAAATTGATAAAGAAAGGCGTCCCGCTTGCCCGCAGCTCGTCGTAGCGTTCCGGGCTGAAGGGTTCCCAGGGCATGCCACCCTCGCGGGCAACCGACGCTGCGCCATCGGCTTCAGGTGCCACAAATCGTAAGCCACCGGCCCCGACGCCCACCCCCACTACCATGAAAAGGATGGCCAGCGCACGCCCGGTGTAGCGCACCCGCGGTTCCCGCGCAATCGCGCCCCAGCGCCCCAAAATCCACGCGCCGATCCCTACCGCGACCGCCGCGTAGATAAACAACATCAGGCCTGGCCCACCGGTCATCGCTTCCAACACCTTAAGCAGATAGACGACAAACAGCAAAAACACCCAGCCCAAGGCCTGTTTGAAGGACTCCATCCAGGGCCCGGGCTTCGGTATCCGCGACAGCCAGCCCGGATAAGCCGACAACAGTACATAGGGAAAGGCCATGCCGATCCCGAGCAGACTGAAAATGGCCATCGCCTCCGCAGCCGACAGGGTCAACGCATAACCGAGCGCGGCTCCCATAAAAGGCGCAGTACAGGGTGTCGCAATCAGGGTAGCCACCGCACCGCTGAAGAAGGACCCCACCCCGCCGGACGAGGTACTGGCCTTCTGCCCCAACCCCATCCAGGACGTTCCCACCTCAAACACCCCGAACAAATTGAGACCCAACAGGAAAAAGAGGATAGATATGACGAATAGAAACAGTGGCGACTGCAGGTGGAATCCCCAGCCCAGTTGCTCGCCCCCCGCGCGCAGGGCAATCAAAAGGCCGGCCAGCACCCAGAAAGAGACCACGATGCCGAAACCGAACAGCAGTCCATGCTTGAAGACCTGCGCGTGAGACTCCTCCGCCTGCTGCACAAAGCCCATGATTTTCATCGAGATGACCGGGAACACGCATGGCATCAAATTGAGCACCACACCGCCAATAAAGGCGAACAGCAAGGCCAATCCCAAACCCAAACCTTCTTCGTCCGTCACAACACCCGCATCCGACAGTTGCGGTGGCGGCTCGCTGGACACAGGGGCCTCAACCCACAAGGCCAAGCGCTCATCCTGCTCTGTCCATGAGCGGTCGGCCACCAGAACGCCGCGAATGGATTCGGGCGACCGGTCAAAGCGTTGGTCGACGGGTAGATGGAAGGCAAAGCCACCTTCAAAGGCGCGCCATTGCTGATCGGCGCCGTATTCCACCAACTCCGGATCCCGCGCAAAAAATGCGACCGACCCGACATCACGATCCCAATCTTCCGGCGGCACAACCAGCAACAGGTAATCGGCCCCGTCCCGAAAGGCTTCAAAGGTCCAGCCTGCATCCTCCAGAGGCCATTCACGCCGTGCCTGGTCAAAGGTCTCCTGCCACGCGTCATTCGCGCGTGGGGACTCCGCTATGAGCAGCGTCAACTCAAACGATCCGCTTCCCGGGATACACTCCACCTTGCATTCCAACCAATCCACATCGGCGTGCAGCGTGACGGATTCGCCAGATTCAACGGTCGTCGGCACCTCAATGGGTACCATTAACAAAACGTCGCGTTCAAAACCGTAGGTTGTCAACGGCCCCATGGACAGCTTCTCAGGGTAGGGCCAATGGACTTCACCAGCGATGAAGCCATCCGGCAATTCCCAGCGAATCATCGTTTCCAGCCCGGAATCCGCCGGGTTAACCCAGTAGGTGTGCCAGTGTGGCGCGTGCTGCATATGCAGTCCCA
>SLLF01000118.1 GCA_007134175.1 Kiritimatiellia bacterium
ATCAACGCATCCCGCTCCTCCATCAGCTGGGCGGACTGTGGATCGATTTCCTCCATCGCTTCCATCATCTTGGTTTCCAAGTCCGCTTGGGCCGCCTGCATCTCCGGATCCTGACTGGCCTCCTGCTCGACCGGTTGCAGTCGTTGCACGGCCTGCTGGAATTCCATGTATTTTGCCTGGAACTCCTGCGCTTCTTCCGGCGGCAAGGCCCCCGGATTCTCCACGGCGCGCAACTCCTCAACCAGCGCTTCCGCCGCCTGAATGTCGTCGGCGACATCGGGTGCCAACGCTACCATTTTGGCCCGCAACTGCTCCTCATACGCAGCGAAGGCATCCATGATCTCCTGCAGCTCAAAGGCCTGCTCCTGGATCTGCGACAATTGCCCGGATATTTGCTGCAGCTGCATTTGCAATTGCTGCAACTCCGCTTGCGGACCGGCCGGGTCCGGCTGCGCCGGTGCGGCCCCCCACTCACCCGGTTGGGCCGGTGCGGGCTCAGCGGGTTGCGCCGGTGCCGGTTCTGCGGCTTGCGGCTCAGCCTCCTGAGCCGCCCATGGGTCGGGTGCCGGTTCGGCCTCCCCGGCTGGTGCGCCCCATTCCTGGGCCTGTGCTGTGCCGCTCCATACCAGCAGCCCGCCCATCCATACGATCATTGATTTACGCCAATAGTGCTCCATTTCCCTTCTTCCTTTCTCTTTTCCTGGTGTTGCCTTGTAAAATGACAGATGGTGTATCCATCTATCAGTACTCGATAGCGGGGGTCGGTTCACCATCATCCGGGTCCGCCTCTACATCGCCAGCATCCAGCTCGAATGTTGGCGCAGGCTCCGCCGGGGCGGGCTCGGCCGGTACCCAATCGTGGCCCTCAACCGTTGTAGGTTCCACCGGTTCCGTTTCGGCCGGCGCGGGTTCCACTGGCGCAGGCTCAATCGGTGCCGGTTCCATCACAGGCGCATCCTGCTGTGGCTCGAACTGTATCGGGGCGGGTTCGTCGGGGGCACAAGCCGTAAGCAGCACCGCCAGACCGCCGACGGCACCTACCACGCTTACTAATCGCAACGCGTTCATGTCGGATCTCCTTTTCGTTGTGTTGGACACCTGCGCAGGACCTCCCTGCGCTGTTGTTTTTACGACAAGCCGTACACGTTCATGCTCAAAATAACTAAAAAAAAGACGTATTTCATGTCGTGAAATTGAGGGCTTGGTTGAGTCTGCGTCGCGATTATGCGCCAGCCCATGGTCCAAGCCATACCGGTCAACAACTGCGCTTCACCACCACCCTTATATGGGCACATTTCTCGCTCAAGCCGGGTTCTTCCCGTTCTGTACAGTGCAATAGCTCACAGAAGTTCGGCTTCCACGGCACAAGGCCGGTGAGAAACCCGGGCAAGGGTCGCCCTCCAGGAAGAGGAGCGACGCTTGCGGACGACGCTTACGGGTAATCAAGCCTATTCGTGCCGCAAGGCGGTGATGGGGTCGAGATCGGCGGCGCGGATCGCCGGATAGAGACCGAAGACAATGCCGATGGTCATGCTGATGCCGGCCGCCAGCAAAAGGCTGTAGGTGGTGACCACCGTAGGCATACCCGCCGCTTGCGTGATGACCCAGGGAATGGTCACGCCCATGGCGATTCCTATCACCCCGCCGACGGACGACAGGACAACCGTTTCGATCAAGAACTGGCTGATGATCTGGCGGCGCCGGGCACCGATGGCGCGCCGGATGCCGATCTCGCGTGTCCGTTCCGTGACCGAGGCGAGCATGATGTTCATGATCCCGATACCGCCCACCAGCAAACTGATGCCGGCGATGGAACCGAGCACGATATTGAAGGTGCGCTTGGTCGCTTCGGCCTGGCGCAGCAATGCCAGCGGCACGTCGATGGCATAATCCTCGCGCGGATGGAACCGTTCCAGCATCGCCCGGATCGCCGCCGCCGTCGACTCGACGGACTCCAGCGAATCCACCTCGACAATGATCTGATGCAACTCCACCAGTTCAATTTCGCGCGCGCCGGTGCGACGCTGGACAATGACCTCGCCGAACCGTTCGTTAAAAGTGGTCAAGGGAATATAGATATCCACATCTGTATCCACCCGCATGTCGCCCCCCACCCCGCCACCGGTCGCCAGCACGCCGCCTACCTCAAAGACGTGTGATTCGATCCGCACCGTTTCCCCCACGGCATGCGCGCCCGCCAGCAACCGGCGGGCGGCCGCTTCGGAAAGCACCGCCACCGGCGCGGACGTCCGCATATCCTCCTCGCGCAAGGCCCGCCCGGCTGCCAGCGGCCGGTCCAGTAATTGGAAAAAATCGGGGGTGGTACCCACCACCCGCAAATCCATCCGGCGCGGTCCCAAACGCGCTTCCTGCCGCATAATCCGCACGGGTATCGTCTGCTGCACGGAATCGAAGGACTCGCGAATCCGCAGTTCGTCATCGCGCAACAGCCCGTACATGGACATGAAACTGGCCTGCTCCGCCGCGCCGACCTCTTCCACGGGCTTTTCGGAACGTACGATAATGATGTTGCTGCCCAGCCGCCGGATCTGTTCCAGCGCTTCCTGGTTAGCCCCCTCGCCCACCGCCAGCATGGCAATCACACTGCCTACCCCGAACACCACGCCCAGCGTGGTCAGGAACGTACGCAATTTGTGCAGGCGCAGATTCTTGAGGCCCAGATGAATATCGCGTCCGATACGCCAATTACGCATGGTCGTCTCCGTGTTCTATCCGATCAACCACGCCATCGCGCATATGCAAACGGTGGCCGGCACAGGCGGCAATGTGCGGTTCGTGTGTGACCATGATGATTGTCACGCCCTGCTCGTTCAATTCCTGTAGCAACGCCATAATCTGATCGCCGGTCTGCGAGTCAAGATTACCGGTCGGTTCGTCGGCCAACAGGATGCGGGGGTTGTTCGCCAGCGCCCGCGCAATGGCCACCCGCTGCTGTTGACCGCCAGAGAGTTCCGTGGGGCGATGCTGTAACCGGTCGCTCAACCCGACCCGGCCCGCCAGCTCCGCCGCGTGCGCGGCGCTTTCCTCTACCGGCAGGCCTTGGTAGTAGAGCGGCATTTCGATGTTTTCCTGCACCGACAGCTGCGGGATGAGATTGAAGCTCTGGAATATGAA
>SLLF01000276.1 GCA_007134175.1 Kiritimatiellia bacterium
GCTCGGTTAAAAGAAAGCGAATGAACGCGTGGGCGGCCTCGACGCGGTTTGCCGTATCAAGCACACCTGCGCCGGCAACATTGATCAGCAGATCTTCGGCAGGATAATGGTTGCGGACAGGAAGGGGGGCACCCCGCTCGCGGGCCAGGGCATGGAGATAATAGTGGTTGACCAGTGCCGCATCAATTTCGCCGCTGGCCACCGCCCAGACAAGGGCGGTATTCCGCGAATAGGACCGGGTGCCAATACCGTGCAGTGCCGTGAGCCAATCGCGGATTTGTTCGGGACCATGCATCACCCTCATGGCGGTGACAAATGCTTGAAAGGATCCATTCGGAGGGGACCAGCCCAATCGATTTTGCCAGTGCGACGCCCGTAAATCGTCCCAGCGGGTCGGCAATTCGTGCGGGGCCACCCGGTCGGGATGGTACACCAACACCCGCGCCCGGCCAGACACGCCCACCCACTGATTACGCGCGGATCGGAAGCGAGACGGCACCGGTTCCAGCAGGTCGGTCGGCAGGGTTTGTAGACGGTCGGCGCGCGCGAGCGCACCCAACGCGCCAGCGTCCTGAGCGAAAAAAAGGTCGGCCGGGCTATGGCGGCCTTCCTCCAGAATGGTGGCCGCCAATTCAGCCGTCTGGCCATAACGGACGTTCACCTTCCAGCCTGCTTGGCGCTCGAATTCGGCGATCAAAGGCCCGATCAACTCTTCGCTGCGCCCGGAATAAATGACCAAGTCGGCGTCTTGACGCGTGGTAGCCAACCGCACGAAGCGCACGATACCGGCCACCACCAGCAGGGCTACGATGAACAACCAAACGCCGGATGGAATGGAATGGGGACGGTGAGCACTCATGAGCTATGCGAACGCTTAATGATCGTTACGTCCGTTCATCAGGGTGTTTAGCCGTCTCCCCTTCACCTTCGAAAAAGCAAATATGTTGGCATAGGTCGCAACGAGCCGCCTCGTGAAGGCATTGTAACTGGCTCTCCTCAAGGGCCTTGATGAACGCACGGACCACTTTGCTGTTGGATTGAATAAGGTGAATGAAATTGGCCAGGCGCACGCTGGTTTCGATACTGAGCAGGTGTTCGATCTTGCAGGCATCAATCTCCGCCTGTTCGTCGCTGACGCCCAGCACGTCCCGGAACAAGATCTCCAGTAATTCATCGTTACGTTCCACCAGTTCGGCCAAACGCCGCCCCTCTTCCGATAGCTGCAGGAATTTATTCTCATCCTCCACCACCAAACCACGCCGCTTCAGGGGGCGCAAACTGATGGAACAGCTGCCGCGGGTAATGTTCAGGTGCTTAGCGATGTCGGTAACGCGCGCATACCCATGCTCGGCCAGCAGGGTATTGATCGTCATGAGATAATGCGCGGCACTGTGCGTGATCTCGTTCTCTTCAAAATGTTTCCAGACTTCATTTGCCACGGCGATCTCCTACCTATGTTAATAGCTTCACCAAACAACTGCTTTACATAACCACCCGCCGAATCTACGGCGAAATGATTTATATGTCAAACACAAGACCGCGGCCCCCGCACTTGACTAGTTTGCCCGTCATCATGATAGTGCGGGTAAGGTGAATCGGGTATTGACTCATATTGTTGAAAAGACCGTCCGGTTACAGCAACGCGGCCCATGCCAGGACCGGATAGGCTGGGTGCGGGGTGTGCCATGCGCGTGATGATCACGTTATGGCGCCGTGAACTGAGCGCTTATTTCGCATCGCCGTTGGCCTACGCGGTGTGGTTCTTTTTCCTGCTGCTGATGGGTGTCGGATTCTTTTGGCTGCTGCAGGTGCGGGCACTGGAGCCAACGGCTACGGGTGCCTGGCGGCCTTTGATGGGGCCACATCCTCACCTTTGGCTGGGTCTGTTAATCCTGGTGCCGGTCATTACTATGCGTTCCTTTGCTGAAGAGCGTCGCAGCGGCAGCTTGGAAACCTTGCTGACGGCTCCGGTCACCGAATGGCAGGTGGTAGCAGCCAAGTTTGCTGGTGCTGTTACCTTTTATATGGTCTGTTGGTCGCCGACCGTTTTCCACGTGTGGTTGTTGACCCGCATTGGAGCCGTACCGTTTCCGCTGGATTACAGGGTGCTGGGTGCCACGTATGTGGGGATTCTACTGCTGGGCCTGTTTTATTTGGCGCTGGGGTTGCTTGCCTCGGCCCTGACCCGGCACCAGGCCGTGGCGGCCCTGATGACCGTAGTCGTGCTGGGAGGTCTGTTCCTGGCGGGCTTTACCCCTTACTACGTTCGCACGAGCTGGATACGGGAGGCGGGGCACTACGTTTCAGCCGTGCGGCACATGACGGAATTCTCGCGGGGAGTGGTAGATACCCGGCCGCTGGTGTTCTACCTATCCGGCACATGGGTTGCCTTGTTCGCCGTGGTCAAGGTGATAGAGGCCCGCAAATGGAGTGGTTGAAACAATGACCGCCGCACCGAACCAAAAGAGAGCCGTATGCCGCCAGCGTCGCTGGCGTGCATGGGCCGGATTGAACGTGGCCATATCGTTATGGCTGGCGGTCGTCCTGGTGGTCCTCCTGAATAGCTGGTCGGCCCGGCGCTATGCGCGCTGGAATCTCAGTCGCAACAATGTCTACGCGTTATCACCCACAACGGAGACCGTCCTGACATCCATTCGCGATCAGGTCGAGGTGCTGGTTCTCATGCCGCGCGGAACGCCCTTGTTCCACTATATTGAGAACCTTTTACGCGAGTACCAGGCCCGTGCCCCGCAGTTACAGGTGCATTTTATCGACCCGGATCGCCAGCTGGCCCGCACGGAGGAATTGGCCCGCCAATTCAATGTTACCGAGCCGAACCAAATCGTTTTTCACAAGGCCGGCCGTTATCAAGTGGTGGCGGCCAATGAGGTGATCCAGTACGATGATGCCGCGGTTCGCGCAGGACACCAGCGACCGGCCCGCCTGTACGGAGAAGAGCTTTTCACTGCTGCACTGTATCGGCTTACGCTGGCGGAACCACCCCGCGTCTATTTTCTGGCCGGCCACGGCGAACGCCGGATCGACAACTACGACCCCTATGTCGGGTACTCCACGATCGCTAAGCGATTGCGCACGGATCACATCGATCCGGTAGCGTTTCAATTGGGTGAAACCGGTGAAATTCCCAAAGATGCCGCTGCCCTGATTGTGGCCGGCCCGAACCGGCGCCTGGCTCAGCCGGAGCTGGATCTGATCCGGGCCTACCTGGAACGGAGTGGTCGAGTGATGATTTTACTGGATGCGCTGACCCAGACGGGCTTGGAACCGCTGCTGGCGGAATGGGGAGTGCACACGGAACGGGGGCGTGTGCTCGATCCGCAAAGAACCCTTTCAGGCCGCGAGTTGTTCATTACCACATACGGGCCACACCCGATCACACGACCCCTGGACGGTCTGACATCCATCTTCTTCCAACCCCGCTCGGTTGAGCCGTTGGCAGGGATCCAAAATATGGGCCAGACGGGGGAGTCGGCGGATCGACCGCATGTTACGGCGCTGGCACTAAGCTCCGCTGAAGGTTGGGTGGAGCGCAGCCCCCATCAAGCTCCCAGTCGTTTCGATCCCGACCGCGACCGACGGGGGCCCATCAGCGTTGCCGTGGCGGTGGAACGCGGACCCCTACCCGGCATAGAAGTCGATATCCCACCCACGCGGTTAGTTGTTTTCGGCGATTCAGCGTTCGTCACCAACGGTGCGCTGACCGGTGGCGATGCCTATTTTTTTATGAGTGCCCTGCATTGGTTACTGGACCGTGACGACCGGTTGACCATCGGTACGCGCACGGCGGACTCATGGCAATGGGTAGTTACTCGTCGCGACCTGATTAGGCTAGGTGGCTGGAGCATAGGCGGGATCCCGGCCTTGGCGCTGCTTGCCGGGTGGCTGGCGTGGTTGAACCGGAGGCGATAAGGGAAATGCGCACACGAACCACATGGTGGTTGGGAACCAGCGTGCTGGCCGTAGGCATAGCCTACTGGTGGTGGGAAGGTCGGACGGACCTCGCGGCCCGACAGCAATTAGCCGCGCAGGCGGAATGGCGCATTCGGGCTGACGACGTCACGGAACTGGTCTGGCAACGTGGCCGGGATCGCTGGGTGTGCCGCCGGGTGGATGGTGAGTGGCGCCTGGTGGAACCGGTTAATGCCCGTGCGGATGCAGGCGAACTCGACCGTTTACTGACCAAGCTCGAACGCTTGCTGCCGGGCGACTTGTTGGGCGGGACCGAGACGGATCCGGGCCAACCGGACCCGGCACGCTACGGTTTGTTCCCACCGCAGGATCGGGTGGAATGGGTGCAGGACGGTCGTCGCCGCGTGTTATACATCGGGCGTCGTGCCCCGCTGGGAAACCGCCTGTATGTAATGCGGTCGGCCGATGAAACGATCTGGTCGGTATCGGATGATCTGCTTGGATGGTGGCCGGAGACGATCGATCAACTGCGGGACCGTATGTTGTTTACCGGCAACCCGCACCGGATTTACCGCGTCGACGTGCGTCGCCGCGATGGTTTTCTTCAGGTGCAGCGGGAGCCGGACGGTTCGTGGCGGTTGGTCCAACCCCTGACGGCGGCGGCGGACCGCCGTGTGGTGCGCGAATGGGTCGATCAATTATTTACGGAGCGCATCACCTCTTTTGTGGCAGAGGGCGTGTCGGACGGCACGGTTTATGGGTTGAGGGAGGAGGATGCCACCGCGATCACCCTCTGGATCGAAGGCCAGGGTGAAGGTCAGACCATATGGATAGGCGGAGCGGTGGACGGTGCGCCCGATACCATATATGCCCGCCGCCAGTCAGGGCGGTCGGTCTTTGCCGTGCCGGCTCAGCTACGCCAGTTGGCGCGCATACCCACCGAGGAATTGCGTGATCGGCGCTTGGTGCCCTTCCCGATCGCCACGGTCCGGGAATGGCAATTATGGCGGAATACCGAGCGCATAGTGACGTTGGAACGAATGAACACCAATGACTGGACCGTAACCTATCCAGCCCACTGGCCGGCCGAAAAGGAACGGGTGAACGCGATCCTGGCGGCCTGGAGCAGTGCCCGGATCAAGCGATTTCATGACACACCGTACGGATTGGGAATTAACGGTGCTGAAGAGTCGCCAGCAATCGATGGGCGGACCTTGGTATTGGCTTCGAATAATGAAGGCAATGGGTCCGTGCGTCTGCGTTGGCTAGCTCCGCTGGACGGAGGGGAGCGCTGGCTGCTGCAGCAGGGTGATCAAGAGTTGCCGGTTGAAATAGACGGCGCTCCTATAGCGGCAACGGTCTGGGATCCCCTGTTTTATCGTGGTCGCCGTATCTTTGCTATAGATCGTACTCACGTTCGTCAACTATCATGGCAGCACGGGATCCATGAAGGAAGGGCGGAACCAGATGCTACCGGTCGTTGGCGCCTGCTGAATGGGGGACCGACCCCCTGGCCGACCGCTATTGAAGATGTTCTCGAAACGTTGACTCAACTGGAAGCGGCCGGCTTTGTGGCCGACCGGATCGAATCGGACAACCACTATGGCTTTGACGAACCACAAGCGCTGTGGACCATCGGCTTGAAGGCCGAGGCAGGTATTGCCCGTCACTTGATTATTGGCGCACCGCGTTCGGCAGGCGGTGTATATGCCCGGACACGCGGCCAACGCGCGGTATTCTGGCTGGATGCCACTACGGCCGACGTGTTGTTGCCCACGCCGGAATCGGATGTAACGCCTGACCCGCCCACTCGCTCGACGGAACCGGATCGCCAATTGATAAACGATGAATAGTGCGCTCTCAAACAAGGTGTTGGAAACGAACGACCGGCGGCCGGCGCGGCGCAGTGCCACGTGGAGGTGCGTGAAGGGCCTCGTCCTGCTGGCCTTGTTGGTCGGTGGCTATTTAATGGTCGTGGGCTTTCCCGCTTGGGTGCGCACCGGGGCAATCAACCGTCTTGCGGAACAGGGGTATCAGGCTCGTATCGACCATTTGCGTTGGGTCCCCGGTCGTGGCGTTGTGGCGGAAACGATTCGACTACAAGGCGAATGGGCCGACCGCCCTCTCTCGCTGCGGGCCGATCGGGTCGTTTTAGGCACCCACCCCCGTGCGTGGCGGGCCGGTCGCTGGTTCTACCGGTTGACGCTGGAAAACGCTGAAGCACAATGGGGTGGGCCCGTCACCGCTAATCACGAAGACGACGAAATATCCGTCCTCATAACCGCATTACAATTACAGGCTCACTGGCCCGCTGACCGCATGGAAATAACGGAGCTACGTGGTCGTTTGTGGAATATGCCTTTCAACGGACAAGGGGTTTGGATCCCGGCCGTTACTGAGCCTGCGCCCACTCCGGAGGTGGCTGTTAAGACCGATCCAGTAGAGAAACTGCCCGACCCATTGCCGGATTGGGTGCACGAATTATGGACCGATATCCGTTCCATGACCACCGCTCAGGCACCCCATTGGTCGTTTGAATTCTATATACCCGTGGATCAGCCCGATGAATGGCGCACCGAGCTGGAAGGGGAAGCATCCGGCTTAATGTTGCGTGGACTTCATTTTTCCCATTGGCAAACCCGTGCCCGGCTGGTCGGCAGACAGTTTGAGCTGCTAAAGTGGGAGTTGAGCGAGGAGGAGCAACAGGTAACACTGACCGGCGTTGTCGATTGGGATGAACAAACCGCGTCGATTCAGATGAAGGCCTGTTTAGAATCGGTATATATCCGGAATCTCCTCCCACCCTTTGTCCGGGAACACAAAGAATGGGCCCGCGTGAAATTGAATGGTCCGGTAGCATTGGACTTCGCGAGCGGGCCCGTGCCGTGGGACCGCTTCGGACGCGAGGCACACGGCCGTATCCACGCGCAGCAATTGGCCGCACACGATGTCTGGTTGGAAAAATTGGATGCCCGGTTCGAACTCTACCCGGACCGGCTGGAGGTAAACGAAATCGATGCCCTGGTAGGTACCGGTCAAGGCCAAGGGCCCGCGACCGGTGACATCACATTTAACTGGGCGGAGGGCAGATACGACGGATCCGTCCACGCTCGCTTCGATGCCCGCGAAGTGCTGCCGCTGGCCGGCTATTCACGCGTGGCCGCGGAAATTATACAGGACATGCAGTTCAACGACGTGCTGCCGGAGATGGATGTCGTCTTTTCCGGCGACTACCTTGAACCGCGACCCCGATTCAATTTCGACGGTCTAATCAAAGGGGAACAGTTTGTTTTCGGGGGATCCTGGATTGAATCCTTCGAGGCGACGTTTATGGTGACCAACCGCGTCATGCGCATGGATCCTTTCCATGTGGTGCGGGAGGAAGGTGAGGTTACCGGTTGGTATCAACAGGATTTCAACCGGAAATGGATCGAGCTGGAAGTGGAAAGCCAGGTGCACCCCCTGGCACTGGGCCGCTTAGCGAGCCGGGAAGTGGAACGCATGGTCAATCACTTCCGTTTTGAAGGGCCGGTCGAGCTTACCATAAGCGGGCGCATCGACTATGACGGCCATACGGCTACCGATTACCGGGTCACCGGCCGGGCTCAACAAGTCGGCTGGCGCTGGTTGCTGGCGGACGAAGCGTCGGGCGAGTGGCAGGCCCATGGCAACCGGATCGCATTGACCAATATTCAAGCGCGCTTGTACGGCGGCGAGTTGGATGGTGATCTGGTTATTCAGGGAATGCAGCGGCAGCCGGATGAGCCGCTCACCTATGAGGCCCACGGCCGCGTGCGCGCAGTGGCACTGCCGCAAATCTTGCGCGACTTGCGCCAAGTGGAGGATCCGTTGCAGTCCGGCCTATTGGAAGGGCGTTTCAGCATCAGCGGCCAGGTCGAACAACCCTGGCACCGTCACGTCGCAGGGCGCGGCCGGGTTCGTATCCGCGACGGTGAAATTTTCCGCATTCGCTTGCTGGGTGGACTGACGAGATTGCTGGAACGCATCTATCATCCGCTGGGGTCGGTGGTGCAGTCGGATGTGCGGGCCGACTTCGAATTGGCCGACGGCCAGTTGCGGAGCGACGAAGTCCTCATGGAAGGCAATATTCTCAGCCTGCGCGCCCGGGGAACCTACGATTTGGATGAACAACTTGACTTTCGGGTGCAGGTGCAGCCATTACGACGGGGCTGGCTGGTGGATGCGGTCCGCTGGGTCACCTACCCCGTAACCCGGCTGCTGCAATTCCGGCTGGAAGGAACACTGGACGACCCCAAATGGCGTATTGAAAATATTCCGCGCGAATTATGGTCCCTGTTCGAACGGAACGATGAAGCGCCATGAAGACAGACCTGTTCGCTGATGAGTCGTCTCCCGCCTTGAATGTGTGGCATGTTTGCAGCGTGCAGGTGCCGGCAGAATTAGCGGAAACGGTGGCGGACTATCTTCGGCTTGAAGGGGATTGTGAACCGGTCCAGCTGGAACGACCCGGCACAGGACCCGTTTGGCTGGAGGCCTATTTTGCTGAACCCACCACAGCCGCTACCCTGTGCAACCGGGTTGCGGTACACGTTCCCGGGGTTACCGCTTGTGTTCGCCGCTGTGACGCCCGCGATTGGGATCAGTTCTGGCGCTTGCATTTCAAAGCGCGACCGGTGGGGCGCCGCCTGTTTTGCTGCCCCGATTGGGAAACACCCCCGCCGCTCGCGGCCGACCGGCGGGTGCTGCGTATGGTTCCCGGCTTGAGCTTCGGGACCGGCGAACACTTCACCACCCGTTTCGCACTGGAAATGATCGATCAACTGGCCGTTCCGGCAGGCGCGTGCCGGTCGTTATGGGATGTTGGTTGTGGCAGCGGTATTCTGGCCGTGGCCGGGGCGCTGCTGGGCATGGCACCGGTCCACGGCACCGACAACGATCCCGTCTGTCTGCAGCAGGCCAGGGCCAATGCGGAGCGGAATCAAGTGGCCGACCGCGTCACCTGGCGGCAGGCCGATATCCTGCAGGCCCGTAGAGATGACCAGCGCTATGATTGCGTCTGTGCCAATCTTTTCGGTCATTTGCTACAACAGGCCGCGGATAACTTATGGCGCGCCACCCGTTATTACCTCGTGCTGAGCGGCATTCGCGAAACCGAAGCCGACCAAGTAGCCGACACCTTCATCAAATGCGGTGCCCGTGAAATCGTCCGCGACGGTGACGGCGAGTGGACCGGCATATTGTTGGGGCGCCCGGTGATAAATGCGGATTAACCCCGCTTGCGGAGGTGCGAAGGTAGAATCTTGAGTTCCTCGCGGTACTTGGCCACGGTGCGCCGGGCGACGGTGAAGCCTTCGTCCTTGAGCCTACCCACCAGCGCCTGATCCGAGAGCGGCTTGGCCGGCGGTTCGGCCTGGATCAAGGCGTGAATACGTTCCTTGATCGATTTGTTGGAGACGTTCCGGCCGTCGGCCGTCCGGTAGCCTGGCGTGAAAAAGTACTTCATCTCGTAAATGCCCTGCGGCGTCTGCATGTATTTGCCGGCAACGGCGCGGCTGACAGTGGTCTCATGCACGCCGACGGCTTCGGCCACCTGTTGCATGGTCAACGGCCGCAACGCCTGTACCCCGCTCTCCATGAACGCCGTCTGCACCTTGACGATCTCCGTGGCGATATTGCCGATGGTGCGCTGGCGCTGGTGAATGCTCTTGATTAGAAACGCGCCGGACCGGATTTTTTCCATCACATACTGCTTGGTTTCCTGCGGTGTTTGCGCGGATTCCATCAGGGCGCGGTACTGTTTGCTGATGCGCAGGTGTGGCAGGGGATCGTTGTTCAAGCGGACCGCATACCCGTCTGCGGTGGGGAAGACAAAAACCTCCGGCGAAACGTAGGTGGCCGCGTCGGCGCTGAAGCGGCGACCAGGCTTGGGGTCAAGCTGGGCAATATGGTGCACAATGGCGTGAACCTCCTCCAGCGGTAACCGGCATTTGCGTGCAATAACGTCGTACTTGTGCGCGGCTAACTCGGCGAGATAGTCCCGCACGATCCGCTCCAGCGGGGTCCCGGCCTTGCCTTCACGCTGGATTTGATAAAGCAGACACTCGCGTAAATCACGCGCCCCAACCCCCACCGGATCAAAATCACGCACCACCGCCAGCGGTTTTTCCAAATCAGTGATCTCATAACCCGACGCCTGGGCAATATCGGCCAGCGGCGTGGCCAAGTAGCCGTCGTCATCGATATGCCCGATCAATAATTCGCCGATTTGTGCCTCGTCCGTGCTTAACCCGCTCAGGGCTAACTGGTGGCGTAAATGCTCCTGCAGCGATTCCGGCTGGGTGATGGAATCGAGCAAATACTGATGGCGTTCCTGCTCGTCCTGGCTCCCGCCGCCGCGCGGGCCGGCGGTATGGAAATAGTCGCGCCAGTCGTCGTCCAGCTGGGCCAGCAGCTCGTACTCTTCGCCAAAGTCCTTGGCCGCCTCATCCTTCGGCTCCAGCAACGGTGGCTCGAGCTCGATGCGGTCGCTGTCCGGCGGCAACTCCTCCAACGTCGGATTCTGTTCCAACTCCTGCTGGACCAATGCCCGCAGCTCCAGGGCCGGCACTTGCAAGAACTCCAATGACTGGCGCAACTGGGGCGCCAGCACCATTTGTAGCCGCTGCTGCTGTGTTTGAGCCAGATAAGGTCCGACCATGATCGTCTGCTATGCCAACGCCGCCGCCAACCGGTCGGCCACCTCGGCCAGCGGCACGCGATCCTGCTGCATGCTGTCGCGGTCGCGCCACGTCACCGTCTGGTTTTCAAGCGTCTCGAAATCAACGGTAATGCCGAATGGGGTCCCCGCCTCGTCTTGGCGCCGGTAGCGGCGGCCGATGGCGCCGGTTTGATCATAGAAGACCGGCCAGCGCGACTGCAGCTGCGTGTAGAGGTCGCGGGCGGCCGTCACCAGCTCCGGCCGGTTCTTGAGCAGTGGAAACACCGCCGCCTTCACCGGCGCCACGCGCGGGGCGAACCGCAGCACGGTGCGCTCCTCGTAACCCGCCGGTACCGGCTCGCCGGGAATGGCCGCTTGTACCTCGCCGCTAGTGCCTTCCTTGGGAATCCATTCCTGAGCGTACGCCTCGCATAGCACGGCCAGCGCAATCCGGTCCACCCCCGCCGACGGTTCAACGACGTGCGGGATATAGCGCTGGTTGGTGGCTTGATCAAAATACTCCAGCTTCTTCCCGCTGTACTCGCTGTGCCGGCTTAAATCAAAATCCCCGCGGGCCGCAATCCCTTCCAATTCCTGTAAACCGAAGGGGAACCGGTACATCACATCGACACAGGCACTGGCATAGTGTGCCAGCTCTGCCTCGGGATATATGAATTGGTCCAGGTTCTCCGCCGCGATGCCGATGGTCGTGTACCAGTTGAGCCGTTCCTTGACCCAGTAGGCGTGCCATTCGGCGTCGCTCCCCGGCGGCACGAAAAATTCCAGCTCCATCTGCTCGAATTCGCGCGAGCGAAAGGTGTAGTTGCGCGGATTGATTTCGTTGCGGAACGCCTTGCCGATCTGCGCGATGCCGAACGGGACTTTCTGTCGCGACACCGATAACACGTTGTCGAACTGGGCAAAGATCCCCTGGGCGGTTTCCGGACGCAGATAGGCCACGGCCGAATCGTCCTGCACCGGGCCGACAAAGGTCTTGAACATCAAGTTGAACTGCCGCGCTTCCGTCAGCTCGCCGCCGCATGCACCCACCCGCTTGCTGGGCTTTTGCGGGCAGGTCGTTGATTCCAGTTGATCGGCGCGGAAGCGGCCTTTGCAGGTCTTGCAATCCACCATCGGATCCGAAAACCCTTCCAGATGGCCGCTGGCTTCCCAGATGCGCGGGTGCATGATGATCGACGCGTCCAAACCCACCACGTCGTCGCGCCGCTGCACGGTATCCCGCCACCACGCATCCTTGATGTTCTTCTTCAGCTCCACGCCCAGCGGCCCGTAATCCCAGAAACCGTTGATGCCGCCGTATAGCTCGGAACTTTGAAAAATAAAACCGCGCCGTTTACACAAGGAAGCGAGTTGCTCTAAATTGAGTTGATTGGTATTGTTCATAACGGGCGCAGTGTGGTCGAATGGTAACAGACGGTCAAGCTCACAGAC
>SLLF01000184.1 GCA_007134175.1 Kiritimatiellia bacterium
ACCGCCGGGGACTGGCCCGGCGCAAATCGATCGCGATGCCGTAGGTATCGATAAACAACCGGCCTTTGTTTTGCACCGCTACTCGTTCCAGCGTCAAATCCTCGACACCGGCGATGTGCCAAACCAACATGTTCCGCTCCCGGCTGAAGTGAAAATCGCGGACCTGCTGCATATGGTTTTGATCCAGTGCATCCGCCACGCGCAGCAGGGCAGCCAATTTGACGATAATCAGCCTGTCCGCCCGGCTCAAGGCCATGTAATCAAGATGAGCGGGCTTGGGTACCGCCCGGCGATGATAGCGTGCAATCAGCGCAACAAACTCGGTATCCTTTCGACTCAATCCAAACAGGTCGCTGTTGGCGATTAAATACCGCGAATGCTTGTGATGGCTCTGCGTACCGACATACCCGCCGATATCATGCAGGAGGGCCGCCACCCACAACAGCGATTCATAGCGTGGCGGCAGCTCGTGTTCCGGCGCCATTTCCGCGAACAGGCGACCACACAACTCTGCCACATGCAAGGCGTGTGGTTCGTCGTAGGCATACTTACGCCCAAGCTGTCGCGCGGAGTACATCACCTGTTCCCGGAAGTGGTCGGTCCACCGGCCACGATTGGCCATTTCCAGCAGCAGCCCGTCGCGCAAGGTAATGCGGGAAATAAGCACTTCGTTCACAGCGAAAGCGCGGGCCAAATGGGCGTAAGCCAGTAGGGCCGGACCGGCTGTTTCCGCGTCCTGAAAGGGTAAGTGATACGAGTGAACCAATTCTTCTACCCGTTCCCCGGCTACTTGTCGCGCGAATCGTGCCAATTGATTGGCCGTGACCGGCACCAATCGCTCCGCCTGTCGTTCCGGAGCCAGCACGTCGGCGGCGAAACGGGCGTCACCGCCGAGCACAATCAAACGCTGCACCGGTTCGGGAGGAATGACGCTTTTGATCTGTTCGGTCACGCGGCGAATGTGGCGCGTCAGAATATCCATCAATCTTTTCGGCGCTGTTTGCTGGGCTTCCAGCATTTCGCGCATGCGTAGAGCACCTAGCCGATAGGTGCGAGATAGGGTCACGTGGCCCTCCTGTACCAACAGCAATTCCGTATTGCCGCCGCCCACTTCGACAATAAGGGTGTCGCAAGCGGCCAGGCCGCCGGGTTGCTTCTCCAGGTTGGCCCGGACGGCGATGTAGGTCAGCCGGTTGACCTCTGCCTCCTCAATCGGTTCCACCTCAATGCCGGCCGCCACGTACATCCGGTTCAGGAACGTCTCGCGATTGGACGCCTCGCGGACGGAGGTGGTCGCGACAGCGCGCAAGCGGTCGGCCGTATCGATGCCGTAATCCCGCAGCACGCGCCGGAACCCGCGCCCGATTTCCGCGCACGCTTCGATGGTGGCCGGCTCGATGCCTCCAGCGGCGAACGTATCCTTGCCAAGGTTCACCGGTCGCTGCAACGCCTCCAGGCTACGGACCTGCCCCTGTTCATCAACTTCGGCGATCTCCAGCCGCATGGCCGACGCCCCGATATCAATCACTGCGACCGGCCGCTTCATTGCCACATCCTCTCCCGACGATGCTCTGACTGGCAGATGTTGATCCATGGCGTCTACAATTCTTGCTGGCTATTCGATATCAATGAGGCTCGGCATGGCCGCCTTGCCCTGTCTTGCTCCGGGCACCGGGCGAAACGTCCTGTGACCGAATCCTAGGGGTGATATGAGGTTTTGCAATAGCCCCGCAATTAAAAAATAATGAGAATTTTATTTGACCTTCCCGGCAACCAGGGCGGCGGCCCCCAGCGCGGCGGCGTCATCCCCCAGCTTGGCGGTGGCAATCTTCACCCCGGCAGCAAACGCCGGCATAGCGTTTTCCGCTATGGCGGCTTGCACTTCTTCACGATAGAGTTTTGGCAACGCTTCCACCAGCCCCCCGCCCAGCACCAATACATCCGGCGCGAGCAAATTGACCACCCCGGCCACGGCTACCCCAAGCACACGGGCGGCGTGACGCACAATCGTTTCTATCACCTGATCGCCTTCCGCGATGGCCTGGGCCAATGCCCCGCTACGGATCCGGTCAAGCCGGCTGCCGGTCAGGGCTTGGAGCGCCGGTGCCTGCCCGCGATATACGGCTTGCGCGGCCTGGGCGGAAATCGCCAGTCGGCTGGTCATGGATTCCAGTGTGCCGCAGCGACCGACGTCGGCCACGGGGCCGCGCGGGTCAATCGGGAAATGGCCCAGCTCCATGCATGAACCGGTCCGGCCCCGTATCAGTTTACCCTCATAGACGCAGCCGGCCCCGATGCCGGTGCCCGGGAAGACCCCCAGCACACAGCGGTTTTTCCGGCCCGCCCCAAAGCGGTATTCCCCGTACGTGCCCGCATCGACGTCGTTGACCACCACCACCGGGCACCGAAATTGCTTTTCCAGCGTGGCTTTCAGCGGGACATTCCGCCAGCCTAGATTGGGCGTGGCCAGGATCAGGCCCCGGTCAAGATCCAGCGGGCCGGGTGATCCGATGCCAATCCCCGCGATGTCTTCCGGCTGCAAGTCGGCGCTTTTAATGGCGGCGGCAATGGTCTCGCCAATCCGGTTGAGCCCCGCCTCTGCACCGGCATTGCCCTTTGTCTTTTTCTTGGCGGCGGCCAGCTTGTTGAACTGGTCGTCAAATACCACCGCCATCATTTTGGTGCCGCCCAAATCGAATCCTATCCAATATGTTGCTGCCATAACGCCTCTACTTTTAAAAAAAATGATGCCCAAAAGCGTACCTGATTGTAGCCGGGCACGCTGGGCCCGGCAGCCGTTCCCATCCGCCTTCGCCGCTTCGCGGGCTTCGGCGGGACAAGACGTGGGCGGCTACCACATGGGCTACGGATGAAATCTACTTTAAGCTGCCCTATCGGTCGCATGACGTTACGGATGCCGTTCGAGCCAGGCGCGAATCGCGGGGGCGTTGGCATCGTCCGGCCGCAATTCCAAGTACCGGCGGTAATGCCGGCGCGCGTCCGGTCGAGCCTGGGGCGTGCGTGCATAGATCGTACCCAGCAGCAGGTGGGCGGGGGCAAAAACAGGGTCGATGTGCAGCACCGATTCCAGATGTGGGATGGCCTCCAGGTGCCGGTCCAGTTCGTATTTGCTCAAGGCCAGATTGTACATGGCATTCACGTTATCGGAGCGCAGGGCGACAGCGCGGCGGAAAGCGTCAAGTGCCGCAATAAAATCGTGACGCTCCAGATGAATCAGTCCCGCATTGTAATGAGCCGCCTCCAATTCGGGATCGTGTTGGACCGCACGCAGGTAGAAGGCCAGCGCGTTCGCCAGATCATGGCGGCGCTGGTAGGCCATGCCGCGCTGAAAAGCTTCGCGACCGGCATTGATATTGCGGGTTGGTTGTGCGGCAACCGGCGCGGGCGGGGGTTCGGGGGCGGGTGTCGGCGGTGTGCGTGGCTGCAACAGACGGGCTTGCCGGCGAGCCTCGGTGGCGCGCGCATCGGCGGGAAACCGTTCGCTGAACCGCTGGAATGCCTCGGCTGCGCGTCCCCGCACCCCGGCTTCGGCGTAGCGAGTGGCCAGCAGCCATTGCCATTCAGGCTGATCCGGTGCCAGCGCGACGGCTCGACGCTGGGCGTTCAGCGCCACGTCCAGATTCTCCGCCTGCCAGGCACTGTCCGCCAGTTCCGCCCACGTCTGCACCCAGTCCGGTTCGGTTTCCAATGCCTGCTGGAACAAGGGGATCGCCGCGGCATGATCGCCCAGTTGCGCCCGCAGGCGGCCCAACTCCAACAACACCGCCGGTGCTTGTGGATCATATTCCAAGGCTTGTTTCAGTGCCGCCTCAACCCGATCCAGTCGCTCGGAACGGCGAGCCTCCGCCGCTAATCGCAACGATTGCGCCACGGCTGCACCGGTTTGACCTTCGTCAGCCAGCTGCCGGGTTCGCGCCAAACGCTCCCTCCAAGTTGGTGGGGTGGGGGCGTCCGTCTCCTCATGCCCGGTATCGGATGTTGGCGGTCGGGCCAACGGTCGTCGTTGCGCCACCTCCACGTGGACGGTTGCCGTCGCTAATTGGTCCAGCAGGCCGAGTGCCCGCTCACGCTGCGGACCGGCCGGAGCAATAGTGGTATAGTGTTCGAAGAAGGCCACGGCATCGTCGCGACGTGAATCTTCGGCCGCGTGTGCAGCACCCAAGTTGTACAAAGCCGGTGCGTAATTCGGTTTGGCTTCCAGCGCCAGCATCCAATAGTCCAACGCCTGGTCCGTGTCCGCCGCTTGCCACGCCAGCACCCCCAGCGCGGTCAAAATCCGCGGGGACCGTGGCGCACGCTCGTGGGCGGCCTCCAGCGCACGCTGGGCGTCTTTCCAGGCCCCTTCGGCCCAATAGGTCTCCGCCAGATACTCCAGTGGGCGGGCGAGTTCCGGGCGCCGTTGCGCGGCGGTACGGAATAACTGACGCGCCCGGCTCCAATCCCCCGCCTCAAAGGCCAGCACCCCGAGATTGAAAAGCGGTTCGAACAGGCGCGGATCCAATTCGCGACTGCGCTCAAAAAAAGCCACCGCCCCTTCCGGATCATCCAGCTGCCAGGCAATAACACCAAGGTATTGGTAGGCCTTGGCATTGGCCGGATGGCCGGGCCGGGCATTGATGGAGCGTTCGAAGGAATCGCGCGCCCGAATGGGCCGGTCGCGCTCAAAATGACGCACCCCGTTGTCGAATTCGCGGTTGCCGGCCCGCTCGCCACAACCCAGCACGAGGCCGCTCACGACCAGCACCGCCACAACTAATCCTTTTGCAATGCGCCACATGCGGCCAGACTACCTGATCCCTATGCCTCATGCAATCCGAAAGCCGAATCCCCAGCGGCGCAGACTCGCCGCTGAACGCTGAACATCTGAGTCACTTGTCTGAGGATCCGGTGAATGCGCACGGCAACGCTTACGGACGACGGTGCGGTTTGTTCGTCCACCATAAGCGTCCACGTAATCGTCGACCGTCTGCCTGGAGGCCGCCCTTCGCCTGCCTCGCCGTAGGCCCTGTGAAGGCGGGTTCCCGGCGTCCCTGCCGAGATTCACCTTTGCCGCCATCGGTCATAAACAGGGCCGTTTCGCGGATTGCGGAGAAACCCGTTCTGTTCCCAGTGCTGCGGGGGAAGCCTTGTCAGGTGGCCCCTTCTCCATTTTCGAGCCAAACCAAACGGCTTTCTATTTCTACGTGACGGGCAGGGCGCTCCGGATTTTCAAGCTGCTCTTTAAGCAGCAACCAAGCGGTCTGGCACATCTTTTCCACGGGTTGTTTTACGGTGGATACCGGATGGTCGAGGAACTCCAAATCCCGGATGCCGTCCACACCCAACAATGCTACGTCTTTCGGTATGGCACAGCCGCGATGACGCAAGGTCCTGTACGCACCCAACAGGATTTCATCTTTCCGGCAAAAGACAGCATCGGGATAACCATGAGCCGCAACATGCGCGGCCAGAGCCGCCCCAGCGGCGTGACGTTGGTCACCCTCAGCGGAAAAGGCGACGATTTCAGGCTCGAACCCATGATCCCGGGCAACGTCCCGATACAAGCTTTCGCGCTGATCCAGATGTGTGTCCCACGGATAACGGCCTGTCAGCATGGCGATACGTTGCCGCCCCTCCTTGATCCAGCGTTCCAATCCCGTCCGGATGGGTGTTAAGACATCCACATAAACTGAATTCAAGCCGGGATAGTCGGTGACTGGCAACCAACCCATATTGACCATCGGCAGGCTCCACTTAGGATGCGTGGCAAAAAACCGCCGGATATGATGGGCCCCATCCAACGCGACCAAGCCGTCAACCGACCATTCACTGAAGACACCTAGATCGAAACCCAACCCCTCCTTGTCCTTCACCCGGGCCGGGCTGGTCAACATGGCGTAGCCATCCTTAAACAAAAGCCCTTCCATCTCCTGCATGACGGAAGCGTGGTAAGGTTGGCCCAGTCCCAGTTGCCAAAGCCCAATCATGCGGGTTTTACCCGTCAGAAATACCGAAAGCAGGTGGTTGCGGCGCCATCCCAGTTGCTGGGCCGCCTCACGTACGCGCTCCTGGGTGGCCAGCGGGATGCTGTTTGCATCCCCCTTGCCGCTCAACACATACGACACGGTGGCGTAGGATACCCCCGCCACCCCTCCAATATCCCGCATCGTGACTCGTCCTTGACCCATTCCACGCACCATTTTCAGACAGTTGATACGTCCGATTGGCCGTTCTGTTGACATGGTTGATCCTACGCGTACAGGGATCCCATTCTGTCACCCCACCAACACCGACCCTCGGACAGTTCAACTTAAATAGTAAACCTGTTGATAACTCGGTTCAAACCTTTTTGCGACCATCAAGGCATTGACACCGCATGGTGTTGGTCCGTACGCTGCCTCCGATTCAACCACGCGGAACCGCGTTGCCCAAAAAGGAATTACGCTATGCCGAACGCCATTTTATTTATGTCCGATGAGCATACCCCGGCAGTGTCCAACGTGCACGGGCACCCGTTGGCGCCCACGCCGAACCTGGAACGGCTGGCGGCGCGCGGCACGGTCTACGAGCATGCATACTGTGCATCGCCGCTGTGTTTGCCGTCCCGGTCGGCATTCATTTCGGGGCACCGGGTACACGAGTTGCAGACCTACAGCAATTGCCTGCTCGCCTTGCCAAAGGATATCGACAATATGGGCCGGGCCTTGAGCCGTGAGGGCGTGTACACGGCCTATTTCGGGTGCAATTTTGATGTGTACGACCGGCCGGAAAACCTCGGGTTTTCCGAAGTCTTTGCCGAACGTCTTCGTCAATATCCGGGGGATTGTCGCATTGGCCGTGAGCGGACCAACCTCAACGACGCGGCCGAGCGCGCGTCCGGCTTCGGTCCCCGCTCCGAGGAGGAGGCCTACGGACGGGACTTGTTGGTGATGGATAAAGCCCTGACCTGGCTGCAAAAGACTGCGCCGAAGCTGGATCAGCCTTGGGTCTTGCTGATCAACCTGCATGCGCCCCACTTCAACTATTACACCACCCCCGAACTCTGGGACCGTTTCGCGGCTGCGGCGGATCTGCCGCCCTATGGCAGCGAAACGGAAATTGCCCGCCATCCGCGCAACCGCGACCTGCAGATCTACTACGATACCGAACGCTACACCGACGACCAGATTCGCGGCTTGCGCCGGGCCTACGTCGGTAGCGTTTGCTGGGTGGACCAGCAACTGGGGCGGGTGATGGACGCACTCGCCACGCAGGGAATGGAGGACGACACCACTTTGGTCTACACATCCGATCACGGCGTCATGCGCGGGGAATTCGGCTTGTGGTGGAAGAGCAGTCTTCACGAAGGGGCGGCCCGGGTTCCCTGTGTCGCCGCCGGCCCCGGTTTTTCAGTGGGGATGCGCACCGTGACACCGGTCGACCTGCACGATGTGCAAGCGTCCCTGTTCCGGACAACCGGTGCGGCGCGCCCCGCACAATGGGTCGGCGCCCCGTTGCAGGATATTCCCGCACACGACCCCACCCGCGTGGTTTTTTGCGAGTATCACGGTCAAGGGGTAACCGCGAGTTCCTACCTGGTGCGGCAAGACCGCTGGAAGTTGATCTGGCACGCCAATGCCCCTCCCCAGCTATTCGACTTGGCACAGGATCCGGACGAGACCACCAATCTGGCCGATTCACAGCCGGACCAACTGTACGCCATGGAAAAGCTACTCCGCGCGATATGCGACCCTGAAGCCGAAGACCGGCGGGCCTCCGAATTCATCCGCCATCAAAGAGAGCTGGCCGCCGCGCTGGGGACAGGTGGGAAAAGATGATACAAAAAGCGTGCATGATTGTAGCCGGGCACGCTGGGCCCGGCAGTCGCCCCCCACGTGGGCGGCTACAGCATGGATTGCGGATGAAATCTGCGCTGGGGAAGTAATGGGTTCGATCCGGCTTCTGTCAAAAGGCCATTTGCAAGAAGTATAACGGGATTCAGATTTCAAAAACGGACGACGCTTATGTGGACGCTGATGGTGGACGAACGAACTGCACCGTCGTCCGTAAGCGCCACGTGAGTCACGTTCCACGTGCCAACGTGGTCACGTGATCGCCGCACGCGTCCACCGGATTTCTATGTTCTCTCAGACAAGGATATGAAAAAATCTTCATTCATTGAGCCTGTTATAGCGCACGCGCGATTCGTGCGGAAACATGGCGTACGGGCGGACGGAGAGTCCCCCCTGCTGGTCGATGGACTGGATCTGGCCACGTTGGCCCCGCCACCACCGCAGGAGGGGTATTTATCGTCCAACCTCGCCTGCCAACAGAATTTTCTGCGCACGCTGGATGCGTTGGGGACCTTGACCGGCGACACGTCCTATCACCGACAGGCTGATGAATGGATCCACTGCGCGCTGGATAAGCTGCGCGATCCCGCATCGGGGTTGTTGTACTGGGGTGGCCATGCCAGTTTTGACCTGCTGACGGACCAGCCGATTTGGGGCCATCATGAGTTGAAATGCGCCTATCCGCATTACGCCTATCTCTACCGGGTCAATCCGGATACCCTGCGCGGTTTTGTAGAAGCGTTCTGGCATGCCCACATCTGGGATTGGTCGACCTTGTTGTTCAATCGGCATGGCCGCTATGTGACGTGGGAGAAGAAATGGGAAACCGGATTTTCAGGGGGACCATTACCGATTATAGAAAACACGGCCCTATCCTTTATCAATACCGGCAGTGACCTGATCGTGAGCGGTGCCCTGCTGCACGCGCTGTCGGGTGATGAGCAACCGCTACGCTGGGCGCAGCATTTGCTGTCGCGCTATGATCAGGTTCGCCATCCCACAACAGGGCTGGGCGGCTATCAGTTCAACTATCGAGACCCCTGCCGGGTGCGCCAGTCGTTCACGCCACCGTTTGATTCGCGGGCAGACATCAATGAGGCGACGGTGCTGAAGAAGGGGCTGATCCGGACCCGGTACGGACAAGTAGCGGTGGCGTTCCTGAACGTAGCGGACGCGCTGGGAGCGGCCAAGGGGAGGCCGTTTGTAGATTTTGTCGCGGCGGATTTGGAAGCGCTGGCCACTCATCTATACGACAGGGACGCCCACTGCTTTCACGCGGCCCTGATTGATGGTGAACGCCTGAATCCGTCTCATGTCACGGAAGGGGCCGGATATTGCACGCCGTCTGATTTAGAACCGTTAGGCGCTGATGCATTGATGTTTCTGGCCTACGCGCGGGCCTATCAGGCCACGCAGAAGCCGCTCTTGCTGGACATGGCCAAGCACTTGGCGGCCGGGCTGGGATGGGGAGATATGAGCCAGCCGGTCGATTTCGCAGAAGTTTCTGCAAGACATTCTGTCCATAAACGTGGCACGGGCATCTTGCCCGTGAATCATGGGCGAGACGCCCATGCCACCATGAATCTTGTGGAATCCGTTGGAGGGGGAAATATCCTGGCGATGCGGAATCATGCAGCGCCGGGGCCGGTAGCGGGCGGAATCGGATCCGACAGCGGACAACGTGATGTCTGCGCGCTGCTCGGCTTGCTGGCCCTGTATCGAGCCACAGAAGAGAGCGTCTGGCTGGTATCGGCCGAATCGCTGGGGCAGCACCTGTTGCGGCACTATACCGTGGGCGACTTTATCGTCTCCGCAACCGGGAAGACCACGTCCAATTTTGATTCCGCCTTGCCGCTGGCCCTGTTGCACTTGGCGACGGCACAACAGGGGCATGGCGAGCCGCTACCAGCCTTTTACCCGAACCACACCTACTTTTCCCCAAAAGGAGGGGCGGTAGCTGCGGGGTGAGCAAGACGCCCCGGTTGTTTGAGAGGGGAAAACCACGCTTCTATTATAATCCACAAACATTTGCGAAGAATCGCCGGAATCGGTGCAGGTCAGCCCCCCCTGTACCGCCGTAGCTCAACGAAGGCGCATGCGGCTGGCGGAATCACCCCATGACGCCGATTTCCCGGTTTCGCCAAGGATTCGGGTTATAGGCATGACTGACGATTTACACTTGCCTTGTGGCCAGTAATAAACTAGTCTAGTCTAACCATAAATTAAGAGCATGGAGAATGAGCATGCACACCGTCACTCTTTTTGATGCAAAAACACATTTATCGCGAATTATCGAGGACTTGGTTTCTGGTCGCGATGATCGCGTTATTATTTCGCGTCACGGGAAACCGGTCGTCTGTGTTACGCCCCTGCCTGCAGTGGATACAGAGAAAAGAATTGGCATCGCACGTGGCCAATTTCAGGTTCCCAATGACATTGACTCCAGCAATGCAGATGTTTCGCAACTTTTTTATGGCAACGACAAAGAAGCATGAGAATCCTGCTCGATACACAACTGATCTTGTGGGCACTGGTGGATCATCCCCAATTATCCGATGCCGCCCGACGCATGATCATCGACCCCGCCAACGACATATACTTCAGTTCTGCCTCGATATGGGAAATAGCGATCAAGCACCGTTTGGCACGCAAAAATATGCCGGTCTCCAGCAAGGAGGCAACACGACTATGTCGACTTGCAGGCTATCAAGAACTCACCATCACAGCGGTGCATGCCGCTGCAACCGAATCGCTGCCGGATCACCATGCCGATCCATTTGATCGCATACTCGTTGCACAAGCAAAATCCGAACCGATGCAACTCCTCACACATGACAAGGCGCTCCCGAAATACGGCGACAATATCATCTGGGTATAAGTAATCACGCACCCCGCAGGAAGCACTTGCCGAATGAATGTCGATAATTGCTCGGCACTGGTGACAACAGCAATTATAGGATTGCGGGTTACCGGAACAATTCATCGGCGGCGCGGCGTCCGGCTTCGGCACCGATACCACCCGTGAACGCGCCGACGCCGGCACTGACGGTACCACCGACAATCCGCTTGATGCGGTTGCCCCAGCTATTTTCCCGCTGGGCCATGGCCTCGTTCTCGACCGCCGCCAGCCGTTGGGCGTGGGCGCGCATGGCGTCGGCATCGGCTTGGGCATCGGCCTGCACGCGTGCGGCATACTCTTCCTCGGCAGCCTGTCGCTCCCTCGCCATCTGCTGCATACCGGCCTGCGCAGATTGGAGGGCCTGCTCGCGCCGATCCCGCCGACGTTGGGCAAAAGCGTCGAGCGAACTCCCCTGAGGGGCCGCTGCCGCATCCCACTCCGGCGCACGCGCCTCTGCGGTTTGCAACGGATTGACCGGGCGGGTCGGCGCGGGTTCCGGTGCATGGATCTCGCGCTCCAGCCAATAGCCTAAAGGCGGTGCGTCGGGCTGGGCACGACTAACCTCGGCCCAGGTCTGCATCTCGCTCAAGAGTCGTGTGCCGACTTGGAGTGGATCGCTCAACCAGTTTTCCAGCGCCAGTCGTCGCAAAGCCCCGTAATCTGCTGGTGGCTCACGCAGGCCGACTTGTTGCGATAAATGATCCAGATAGGCCGGGTCTTGCGCATCTTCCGCTTGGGTGAATTGGCTGACGAACGTTTCAAAGCGCGGCCGCGCCCGATCCCCGAACCGCTGGTTCAGGTCCGCGCGCATGCGGTCGATTTCATCCCCAAACCATTCCCCGGCGATCTGCGAGATCTGGTCGCCCTCCGGCTCGGGCACTTCTGCCGCCAGGCGCTGGGCCTGTCCCAGCACTTCCTGAGCGAGCGAATAGCGGATATAGGACCGCAGCAGGATCTCGTTTTCCGCCGGCCACGCCCCCCCGATTATCGGTATCATCAGTCCGATCACCAACCCCAAGCCCATATTTCTTTTCATGACAACCTGCCCTTTCTCGCGTGCAGCGCCCGATCCCTAACGCCAATTCAATCCGCAACCGATGTGGCAGCCGCCCACGCCGGGAGCGGCCTGTCAAGCCCGGCATGCCCGGCTACGCTGTGCACTTTCTCCGTATCTACTTCCGCCGGGCGACGCTAACGCTCCACCACGCGCAGCTGAATGCGACCGGCCCCGATATCCAGTACCTGTAGCTGTAAACCGTCAGGAGGTGACAGGACTAATTCCTCTGCTAGCTCCTCGGCGGGCAAGCTGGAT
>SLLF01000177.1 GCA_007134175.1 Kiritimatiellia bacterium
GCATCAATTGCTTTACAAACAAGATCACGCCCTGTTCGGCCGTACGGCGGTCGAGCTGGAGTTCCTTCGCCATGGCGGCGCGGATCGCAAAGAGGTTGCGCTGGCCGTCTATGAGCCGCCAGAAGAAGGCGCCGTTGGCGTCCAGCGCGATGTGGGAGGTGGGCGGTCGCCCGGTCAGGCGTGTCATTACCCGCTGCAGCGGATTGCGCGGCGGCAGGACGCGGCGTAGCTGCAGCTCGCCGCCGGGCGCGGTACGCTCTTCCACCTGTTCCGCGCGCATTGGAACCGCTTCCAGCGGCCGCGCCCGGTTGGGGGGTGCCGGTTTGCTGGCCGCCGCCTTGGTTTTTTTTCGCCTGAAGGTCATAGCGAGGGCACCACACGGGGTTGTTGCCTGCCCGCTGAAGAGAGCGGACTGGAAAGTCCGCTCCCCGACGATGGGGCCGATACGGACATGACGGTTAAATAAGCGGACATTTAATGAAACTCCGAGCTGGAAAAATCAATCTCCGATGGGGGTGCTACGCGCACGATTTGGCCGTCTTTGATCCACATGATACGGTCTGACCGTTTCAGCATCTTCAAATCGTGCGTGGCCGAGATGATGGTGACGCCTAACTCGACACGTAACCGGCTCAACAACTCGATCATTTCCTCGCCGGTCTTCTGGTCGAGGTTGGCGGTCGGTTCGTCTGCCAGTACGATTTCGGGGCTGTTGGCCAGTGCGCGGGCGATGGCCACGCGCTGCTGTTGTCCGCCGGAGAGCTCCATTGGTTTATGCAGCAACCGGTGGCCGAGTCCGACCAGTTCGAGAATCTCAATGGCCTTTTCGCGGGCGTCGTCCGCCTCCATGCCGGCAAAGGCCATGGGCAACGTCACATTTTCCAAACAAGTCATGGTCCCGATCAGGTTATAGGTCTGGAATATATAGCCGATCTTCCGGCAGCGCAGCCAGGCCAGCTCGTCGGCGTCCAGTTGGGCAATATCCACCTGGTCGATGTAGACCTTGCCGGAGGTCGGCTTGCCGAGTGCGCCGATCATATTGAACAACGTGGACTTCCCGGAGCCGCTGGGGCCCATGATCGAGAGGTACTCGCCGCGTCGTATGGCCAAGGTGGCCCCGCGCAAGGCGTATGTCTTGACCGATCCCATCACATAGGTCTTGTGGATATCGATTCCGCGGATAATGACCTCCTCGGTCTCAGCCGTGTCGAAGGTAAACAGCCCGTTGCGCAGCGCTTCGTTGAGTTGATCGGTATCGGTGTTCATGGCTTAAATATTGGATCGCAGGGCCGTGGCCGGGACCATGCGCGAGGCGAACGAGGCCGGATAGATGGCGGCCAGGATCGACATCGCCACGCCGCAGGCGACGGAAACGAGATAGAAAAGGGACACAACGCCAACATCCAGCGATTGAAAAACCAATCCGAAGCCGAAGGTAATGGCATAGAGCACCGCAGCCACCAAAAAGCCCACCAGGCCGCCTACGAGGCTACCGAAGAGACCCATCAGGGCTGATTCGATAAAAAATATCCGGCGGATGAAGGCGCTCAGCGCGCCCAGGCATTTCATTGTGCCGATTTCCCGGAACCGTTCCGTGACCGACATGAGCAGTGCGTTGGTGATGCCGATGACCGTGACCAGCAGCGCGATCGACACAATCCAGATGTTACGGGCACGGTCCTGTGCTTCCTGTTGCCGTTGCCGCTCGATTTCATCCGGGCGCAATGCCCGTATCAGGCCGGTGACGGTTAGGCCATCCAGCGCGGGCGGTGCCAGGGCGTCGCGGGTATAGGCCAGCACCGGTTGGCGCATTTCCCCGACGATGGCGGACCAGTCAAGGGGCGGCAGCGGTCCCGCGCCCAGGAGCACAATGCCCGATGTCCCTGCGCCCAGTCCCTCCGGTTTGTCCTGGCCCTGCAGCGCCGGCAGGTTGGGCAGGGTCGCGACCGCGTCGGCCGGCCATACCCGCAATTCGTCCACCCGCCGGGCTTGCAGTTGTGCCAGCAAGCGCCGCTCCGCCGCGTTTGGCGATCCGGCGACCATGACGCCAAGGTGGCGATTACGGACCAACCCCGTGTCCGCCTCGAGGAAGCTCAACATCCGTTGCACCTCCTGTCGCAGTTCCTGCTCATCCGCAATGCTGCGCCGGATCGTATTGGCGCTGAACACGGACATCAGAAAGGCCACGCCGAAGACCACGCCCATCATGGTGACCAGCGAGCGTCCCAGCCGAATGCGTATACCTTGCCAGACTACTTCAAAGGCCACGGTGACCGGGAGCTTGACTTGAAGCTGAATTTGGTTGGACGCTGCGGCGTTCACGGCTTAGAACGGGTCCCCCGTCACGGCTTGTTTGATTAGATTAATGGCGATGGTGGCCATCCCGATCAGGCCGACGCCGGTGAAATAGCCCGCGACGACCGTGGGGGCCATTCGTAGAAAATTGTTTCTGCCAAATTTACGCTGGAAGTAATAGCGTCCGATCATGGCCCCGACCAGCTCGAGCACGAGGTAGTGGGGCAGGTCGCCGATGCCGCGTATGAAGCCGTAAATCATGAGGACCGGCAGGCCGAAGATGGTCATGAGCGTAAACAAGATCACGGTCCCGCCCGCGCTGCCGAGGATGACGCGGGGCTTGATCGCCCGCATGAATTGGCTATCGCGAATGTCGACCGTCTCGGGGTCTTGTCCTTCCGGGACATACGTCGAGGAGTAGAGCAGCGTGTGCTGCTTGCTGATAAGCTCCCAGCGGACCTGGGCCGCAGGGAAGAAGGCGGACGGCACCTCGTTGGCCTTCCAGATAAAACCCCAGAACAGGAAGGAGCAGGCGAACAGGACCGGGATCGCCACCATTTCCGCCTTGATCAGCGAACGCAGGCTGACGCCGGTCAATTCGTTCACGCGCAGTCCCTGGGCGATGGCGCCGTAGTTTTCCGTCGGTACCGGTGCCAGCCAGATATCGATGCCTTTGGCGCCGGAAAGAATGAACGCGCCTTCGCGCAGGAACGGGATTTCCACGTCCTGGCCCGAGATGCCGGACAACCGGGCGTTCACATAGGACATCAAGGGAATATAGACGAAACTGAAAAAGAGCAGGAACGCGACGGGGA
>SLLF01000101.1 GCA_007134175.1 Kiritimatiellia bacterium
ACGACGGACGACGGGCGGGAACTGGCCGGTGCCGCGTTTGCGCCATTGGGAGGCGGGCGGGACATGGGCATCCGCTGGGCGCGCGGCGACATCGGCATGCAGTTCAACCAAGGCCTTTCCTTTGAGCGCGGCCTGGACATCAATCCGGCCAATACCGGCATCGCTCCCATCCCCGCCGCGCCCAGCGGCAGCAGCCGCGGGACCGTCAATGCGCGCATGCTGGGCGTGTTCTCCGGTGCCACCCCGGAACAGCAACTCGGCGTCATGCGCTATATCTGGTTCCTCACCGGGGACGAGGGCCGCGAAATACGCGCCCGCGAGATGGTGGCGGACGGCTTCGGGGAATTCATGGAACCCGAGATACTCCGGCGCTTCGGTTACGACGACATCCTGGAGCGTGTCGACCAGGATTGGTTGACTGCGCTGGAATCCGCGTTGACCGATGGCGAGCCGGAACCGTTCGGGCGCAACACCCAGTTGATTTACCAATATGTTTCCGAGCCGATCAACTGGGCGCTGGACCGGCCGGAACTGCTTAACCTGCCGCGGGAAGATGCCTTGGCGCGGATTGAAGCGCAACTGGATGTCGCCGCCCAGCGGGTCAATCGGTTCATGCTCGGGGAACTGACCCCGCAGGAATGGCGGAACCGTCGCCTGGTCGGCGGTATGGCCCTGGCACTGATTGTCGTTATTTTCTTCACGGCGGTCCGGATCGTCTGGCGCGCCTTCACCCGCAACGAGAAGGCCATGGGCGACCGCCCGGCCATGAGCAAGATAAAGTGGGCGTATGTCATGGTCGCGCCCGTGCTGGCGGCCGTTATTTTCACCAATTATCTCCCTCTGTTCCTCGGGGTGCCGTTGGCGCTGTTCGATTTCCAACTGGTGCTGCAAAGCGTGTTTGTCGGGCTGGATAATTTTGCGACCGTCCTGTACGACCCGCGCTTCTGGGCATCGCTGGGGCGCACATTCTATTACGTGGCCCTGGTGGTGGGGTTGGGTTTCTGGCCCCCCATCCTCGTCGCTATCCTGCTGGACGAAGTGCCGACGGCCGGCCTGAAGTATATCTTCCGCACCATCTTCTACCTGCCCACGGTGGTGAGCGGCGTGATCATGGTCTTCCTCTGGCGCCAGTTCTACGAACCCAGTGAAAGCGGCTTCCTGAATCAGGTCATCATGTCGGTCAACCACCTCGGCCCCGTCAGCGGTCCCACCTTGAAGCTGGTGATGCTGGCGAGCTGGCTTTCCCTAGTCCTTTATATCCTGGCCGCCGGCATCAAACTGCAGGATCTGAGCTGGCCGGTGCGGATCGCGGTGATGCTGTTCGCCGTGGTCCTGCTGGGCGTCACCTTCTGGCCTTTGGTCAGCGCATTTCGCGGCCCGGGCGAACTGGTTATCGCTTCCCGCGGACTGGACCCGGACGCGGTCACCGGTTGGTCGGGGTTGCGCATTTATCTGGCCGACTTTTTCGGCCCTTTCAATATCGAGCCGCTAGGCTGGACTTCGGATCCCGGCATGGCCATGATCTGTGTGGTGATCCCCATGGTATGGGCGGCGGCGGGGCCGGGCTGCATCATCTATCTGGCCGCCTTGAAAACGGTTCCGGAGGACCTGATCGAGGCCGCGGTGATTGACGGGGCCGGCCTGATCCAGCGCATCAGCTACATTACGTTGCCACGCATCAAATTCCTTATTCTGATTCAACTGATGGGCGCCGTGATCGGAGCCTTCAAGGGTGGTACCAATTTCATCCTGGTCATGACCGGGGGCGGCCCGTCCGGGGCGACCCGGACGTTGGGCATCGACATCTTCCAGCGCGCCTGGATGGAACTCAACTTCAGCCAGGGTGCCGCGATGGGCTGGGTGCTGGGCGCGCTGGTCATTGTGCTCACCTGCCAGCAGTTGCTGCGCATGTCCCGCGCCACCTTCACCACGGCGGCCACCGCGGAGGCCAACAGCCCGAACAAAAAATAAACAGAACCGGCACCCACCCCGGCAGGAAGACCGACGGCAGTCATGCTCATTATGACTTGATGACGGCGAATCTTTAGACTTGCAAAGCATCTGTCGCGTAATAGAGTAAGGCCACTGTTTCCGCCCGGTGGCGGAGCGTTGCGGGCAGACGAAATTATCCGCGGGTCACAGCAGCGGTTATCTTCTTTTTTGGGAGCACATTGTTATGAGCAAATGGCGCAAGCCTCGATACACGATAGATCGATCTGCACGCCTCTCCCTGCAGCGCTGGCTGCTCGGCGCGGCTTGCTGGGTGGTGCTGGGGTTCGGCAACGGTGAGGCGTCGGCAGCCATGTCGGCGGATGAGCAGATCCTGCTGCGGATGCAGACGCTGCCCTCACCGGTTGAGACGGGCGCGGAGGCCCGCGCCGGCCGGTTGATCCTGCGCGAGTTCCAGCAGCTTTATCCACAGTACCGCATCGAGCGTTTTGTGTTCCCGGCGCTGGAAGGGATGGCGATGGATCAAGGGCCCCTGATGGCCATTACGACCGGCGTCCCGCCTTTGGGTATCTATGTCAACTTCCGCCAATCCTCCACCTATGTAAACCATGGGTTCCTCGTGCCGCAAGAAATTCTGGTGGCCCGCATCAAGAGCGACAATCCGCTAACGCGCGAAACGGACGCCCGAGGCAACTGGAAGGCCGATCCGACCGACGAGGAGATAGCGGCCGCCCTCGAGGCGATTCGCGCCCGGGTGGCGCCGGCGGCCTGGCAGGTGGTCTACCGGGAAGCGGACACCGATCGCGAAGGCGTTCCGCGGGGGCGCCACGTGTGGGCCTTGCCCTTTGGCAATGTGGCGTCCGCGCTGTTGTACCGCAAGGATGTGTTTGCGGAAGCCGGTCTGGATCCCGAACGTCCCCCGCGGGACTGGGAGGAATTTCTTTATTTCGCGCGCCGCATCCGTTCCACCCCCGGCAAGTTCGGGTTCATGTTCAATGTGGGGATCAACACCAGCTACTCCGTCATGCCCTTTATGGCGGCCAACCATGTCAGCTATATGGATCAGGATGAAGACGGCAACTGGCGGGCCGCCTTCAACACCCCCGCCGCAGCGGAAACCATCTACTTCCTGCTGGAGCTCACGCATGGCCGGTTCAC
>SLLF01000277.1 GCA_007134175.1 Kiritimatiellia bacterium
ACAGCGGCGTACGGCGCGTGGCCTTCGCGCTCCCCGCCGACATGGCCGACGCCGTGATGCGCGTGCCGCTGCTGCGGGAGCGGACGGTCGAGCCGCTGCCCGATACGGATGAAGTGCTGGTCACGTTGACCCTGCAGGATGAAGTGATGCAGCAACTGCGCATACTGGTTACTCATGCCCGCCTGCTGGAGGATGGCGAGCAGCCGGTGCGGTTGCCCAGGATGGTGGATTGGCCGGTCAACCGTCGCTTAGTCGTGCTGGAAAGCGCCGGGCGCGACGAGGTCGAGGTGGTCGCCGTCCAGGGCCTCGAGCCGCTGAGTCGGCAATGGCGTGACTGGGACTTACTGACGCCGCTGCTACGCGGGGGACAAACCGTAGCCTACGCCGCACCCACCGGTGCCCTGCGGCCCTCCCTGCGGTTCCAACCGCGCCAGCGCGATACCGTGCAAACGGCTGGGGCAGGTATCGGCTTGGCCGAGACCGATCTATTTGTGGACGCAGCCGGTGCCTACCGAATGCGCCAGGTCTATCACATCAACAACCGCACCGAGCAATTCCTGGATGTGCGCCTGCCCGCCGCTGCCCGGCTGTGGGGTTTGTCGGTGGCGGGCGAACCGGTCCAGCCGGTCGCTGCCGCTACAGACCAAGTGGTCCGCATCCCGCTCGTCAAGACGGCAGCTGGCGATCTCGACTATCCTGTGGAATTGATGCTGGGCGGTCGCATGGATCCCCCGCGTGCGGGCCGCGTTGTTGATTTCCCCCTGATCCGGACCATCAACATCGCCAGCGAACAGAGCCAGGTAACCTTGCGCCTGCCCCGCACCCACCGCTGGTTTGCCTTCGACGGCACACTGCGCCGACTCGCGGACGACGATCAGTTGATGGCCGGCAAGATCGCCTACCAGGCGGGCCTTGCCAAGCGGCTGGTGCATACGCTGGAAGCCGGCAACCCGTTTGAACAGGCCCGGGCCCGATCCAATCTGGCCCAACTCAGGGGCCAGGTCGCTTATAGCCAACGTCGCGCCTCGCCGGAGCTGCGCCAGGAAATGATCGGTGTCGAGGCTGTCATTGACGCCGGGGAACGCGCAGCCGAGGAGTTCGTGGTGGCCGACGACGACGCGCTGTTGTTTATCGAGCGGAGTTTCGCTGACCAGCGTAACTTTTATAACCGGAACGCGTTATTGAACCTGGAAGACAACTGGAGACGACCCGATGCCCCGGTAGATGCGGTACCGGACACCTTCAATGTCGACTGGTTCAAGAGCGAAACGCCGCCCCCTGCAGAGCGCCTCGAACCGGCGCCTGCGCCCGTGCCGCCGGAACAGCAGCAACGGGTGGTGGATCAGCAGCGTTTCTGGGAGGGTAACGTGCTCATGGAAGATACGCGCGCGCAGCGGGCGGCACCCGTTGCGAGCCGCGCCAGAAGCCAGGCCGAGACGACCCGGCGCTTTGCCGATGAGTTGCAGGAGAGCCGTCGGGAGAGTGAAGTCGGTGTGCGCAGGCGGGTGGCGGGCCTCGACATGCCGGATGACCCTGTCACCGTCGCCATCGCACCTGATGGGGACCTGGCTGGCTTGGCATTACCCGAATTGGTGGACGATCCCGGGCGCTGGGCCATTTATCGTTTCGCCACGCCGCGCGGCGAAGTGGTGTTGAGCGCCCGGTCGGTTTCGAAACAGGTTGTGGAAGGCTTGCAACGGCTCGCAGCGGCGCTATTGGCCCTCTTGCTGTTGCTGCTGGTCTTGCAACGGATGTCGGGGAGTGCGATCCGTCCGGCACGGCGGCGGGCGATCAGGATCATCATGATCGTCGCGGCCAGTCTTGGGCTGCTGTTCGGTGTCTTCCCGCTGGCGGCTTTGGTATTGTTGATCGTCGGTATTGTCGGTTCGCTTAACCCTTTATGAAAAAGATGCGGGCCAATCACCGATTTCAGGCCGTCATGGCTGGGCATCCCACCGACCGGGTGCCTCTGTTGGATGAAGGCATTCGGGACGACGTTATCGACGCGTGGAAACAGCAGGGGCTGCCTGCGCAGAGCGCGTTGCGCGATCTTTTCCGATACGATCCGCTCCATGTGCTGGAGGTGGATTGGGCACCGCAACCGGGTTGGCAAGGCGCGATCGAGACCGCCACGGACAGGGCGGAATGGCGAAAACGGCTGGATCACGCGGATCCGAAACGACTGGCCAGCCTGTCAGCAGCCGTGCACACCGCGCAACAACGGCAGGCCGAGGGACACCTGATAGAATTTCCTGTTCATGAAGGGCTCTTTCTCACGCTCGGCATCGACGCCTGGGCCTCTTTCGAATCCGTGTTGACCTTGATCGCCGAGCGGCCCGTCTGGGTGCGCGCGATCATGGATGATCAGGCCGCTTTTGTCGCCGCGCTGGCGGAACAGGTGCTGCAACAGGTCCAGGTCGATTTTGTTTCCTTTTCCGAGCCGATCGCCAGTCGACACGGTCCGTTGATTGCCCCCGACACGTATCGCGCACTGGCCCTCGAGAGCTATCGCCCGTTGCTAGAGGTGCTGAGTCGATCGGGTGTGCCCACCATTGTCTGGACAAGTTACGGGAATGTCCGGTCCCTGATCCCGCATGTGCTGGAGGTCGGCTTTGACGCCTTGTGGTGTTACGAGCGGGAATCCGCGCAGATGGATTATAGCGCGTTGCGCCGGGAGTATGGTCATGCCTTCGGTTTAATCGGGGGCATTGATTTGGACGCCGTGTTGCAGGGGCCCACAGCCATCGACGCGGAATTTGACAACACCGTCATACCGCTTTTACAGAAGGGGGGATATATCCCGTTAGCCGACGGGCGCGTGCGCAGCAATATGCCGTTCAGCCACTATGCGTATTACCGGCAGCGACTTGAGGAGGTGGCTGATCAAACAGGGAACCGTTCGCTGTCTGGAGGATGAACCATTGCAATCGGTTTGTTTTGCTTTTCCGTCGTGTCTAGGTAAGAATCGGGAAAGCGCGATGGAAGGTGTGAGTGTAACTCTATTACGGCGGTTTGTGTGCGTTTGGGCGATCACCCTGTGCGGGTGGGCCATACTGGTTAGCGAGGCTGGAGAACTGAACTGGGGTGAACACTCGGTCT
>SLLF01000142.1 GCA_007134175.1 Kiritimatiellia bacterium
ATCAGCTGTCGAGGCTTTTACGCATTTTGTTTTTATCGATGACGACGCCGAACGCCGCGAACAAGCCGTGCCTGTCCTGGAGGCGCTGGCAACGAAGCTGGAGGGGCCTGCGCATTGGTGGACACTGAAGATGTTGGGGTATATGCATTCCTTCAATAAGGACTATCCTCAGGCGCTGGATTATCTGGAGCAGGTGTATGCCGCCGCGGCGGACAATGCGACGGCTGATGAGATGCTGGACGCCCGCTTTTTCTTCTGGCTGGGGGCCGCCCACGAGCGCAACGAAAACTATGCGCGCGCCGAGAAGTTCTTTTATCGCTGTTTGGAACTCGATCCGGATCATGTCGAGGCCTACAATTACCTGGCCTACATGTGGGCGGAGAATGAGGTGAACCTCGACCGCGCCAAGACCTACGTGCTCCGGGCGCTGGCAGACCAGCCGGATAGCGGCGCTTTTATCGATACGCTGGGCTGGATCTATTTCAAGCAAGGTCGCTACCAGGACGCCTACCGCGAAATCAGGCGTGCCTTGGAGATGTTGCCTGACGATCCCGTGGTGCTGGACCATTTGGGCGATATCTACTGGGCGTTGGAAAAACCTGCTGATGCGGTCGCCCAGTGGAAAAAAGCGTACGCGCTGAACCCGGACAAGGAAGAAATTGGGAAGAAACTGGTAGCGCGGGATGTTGACTTGGAAGCTTTATTGGACGCAGAATCGCACCCGTTGCCGACGGACGAGCAGGACGCCCTTGCGGTGGATGACGTATATGACGAAGAAGCGGTGCCCCATGAGGAGTCGGAGTCGGACGGGGCAGGGGAGGGCAGGACAGCGGGAGAGGGTGCCCATCCTGAGGTCCCCGGGGCAGAAGTGGACGTACCGACCGACGAGGGACAGATGCAGACAGAAAAGGAGTAGGCCATACCATTTATGAACTATCGCTGGATGATCTTGGCAGGGGGATTGGCGTTGATCGCGGGGTTGGGCCTTGGGACCGGCGTGTCACGGGCGACCGAGGAGTCCGGCGAAGTGGCTTTGGCGCGGCCGGCGGCGAGTCGCGAGCAACGGATCTACGTTTTACCTATTCGCGGGCCGATTGAACCGGCGTTGCTCTACGTGGTTCGTCGCGGATTGGCCGAAGCCCGGGCGATGGAAGCGGCGGCGGTGTTTTTCCCGATGGACACCCCCGGTGGGGCCGTGAATGTCACGGAAGAGATTATCGACCTGATCGCTCGCATGGAGGTACCCACTTACACCTTTGTGGAGCACAATGCCATTTCCGCCGGTGCGATCATTGCGTTGGCGACCGACCATATTTACATGGCGCCGGGCTCGAAGATCGGGGATGCCATGCCTATTATGATGTCGCCCGGTGGCGGAGTTCAGCCCTTGCCGGACGCTGAGCGGGAAAAGATCGTCTCGTATGTCGACAGCTTGGTGCGCGGCATTGCGCAGCGCAAAGGACGCGATGAACGGCTGGCATCGGCGATGGTGCGTCCGGAAATCGAATTGGAAATTGACGGCGAAATCATCAGTGCGGAAGGACAGCTATTGACCCTGACCAATGCGGAGGCGGAACGCCGTTTCGGCGATCCGCCCCAACCGCTGCTGTCGGAGGGAACGGTGGACGACTTCGATGCACTGTTGGCCCTGCTAGGATATGACGCGGCAGAGCGTGTTGAGTTGGAGGTGACGCTGGCGGAGCAGGTTGCGCGGTTTCTGCAAATGATCGGGCCGCTATTGATGCTGGTTGGTTTCCTGGGTATCTATTTGGAGTTCCAGTCGCCGGGCATCGGCGTGCCGGGCATTGTCGGAGCGGTCTGCTTGCTGCTTTTTTTTGCCGGCCACCACCTTGCCGGGCTGGCCGGCTACGAGGACATTCTTCTGTTCATGATTGGGATCGCGCTGATTCTCGTCGAGCTGCTGGTGTTGCCCGGTTTCGGTGTCATTGGCATCACCGGTCTGGCCTTGGTCTTGTGGGGCCTGCTGAACGCCATGATCCAGCGGCTGCCTGGCGATCCGTGGTGGCCGTCGTTGCCGGAGCTGCGCCTACCGCTGCTCAAATTGTCTTTTGCGATTGTGGGCGCGGCTGTTGGCGGAGTGTTTCTGGGGCGTTTTCTGCCGCGCACCTCCTTGTTTCACCGATTGGTGTTGGACAACGCCACCAGCCGTGAAGCCGGTTATTCGTCGTCCAAAGATACGCGGTCGTGGGTGGGCAAGCAGGGAGTGACACTCTCGCCGCTCTACCCGGCCGGCAGCGCCTTGATTGAGGATCGGCGTGTGGATGTTATCACGCGTGGCGACTACATCGAGGCCGAGCAACGAGTACGGGTGGTGGAGACGCACGGGAACCGGATCATTGTCGAGCCGGTCGAGGAAAAGGAGCCGGGTGGCACAGGGACCGCTGCGTCGGCGTGACAGGCGAAGGGTGGGATCATGGATGCGACACAATTGTTTATCGTGCTGTGCTGTGCAGGCTTGCTGCTGACAGGCGCTGAAATCTTTGTGCCCGGCGGGGTGCTGGGGACGTTTGGGGGCGCGGCCCTGCTGGGCGCGGTGGCCACCGGTTTCGTGGCATTCGGTCCGCAGCGCGGGGTGCTGGCGGCGTTGTTGATCCTGGTGTTCCTCGGTCTATCCATTATCCTCTGGATGCAGTTGATTCCCAGGAGCGGGATCGGACGCAAACTCACGCTGACCGTGGACCTTGGGGCGTCCAAGAGCGCCTCGACACCATGGAAAGAGTGGGTGGGTAAGGAGGGGGTCGCGGTCTCCCCGCTGGGGCCGTCCGGCGTCATTCGGGTGGACGGGCGTCGTCTGGACGCCGTGGCCGAGGGCCACTGGATCGAGGCCGGCTCCCCAGTCAGGGTGGTACACGTCACCGGTAACCACCTGACCGTGAGGGCCATCCAGCCGTCACCCGCCACGGATGCGGCAAGTTGATTGTCGGAGGCTAAAAAAGTCGATTTACAAGTTGACGAGAACAGTATGGCCGGTGTACTTTCCATTCACTATGCAGGGAGTAAACAAGCCAGCTCCGCGGCAGAATAGTTCGGGCGCGTCTGGTCAACATGGAGATAAAGCAGATGAAGATGAAAA
>SLLF01000027.1 GCA_007134175.1 Kiritimatiellia bacterium
CTGCTGGGTTGGTCCGTGGTCCTGGCGGTCGCGCTGGTCTTGAACGGGGGGGCGCTAGGCTACTGGTTCCTGCATGATCCGGAGGTGCAACGGAATCCCCGGCGCCTGCGGCCGGTGCTGGATGTCGTTCCCCCGCTCATCGTCGGGGCGGGTCTGACCGTGGCGTTGGTGCTGCGCGGGCATCTGGATTTACTGTTTGGCATCTGGATGCTGATGTTCGGCCTCGCCAACCTCGCCTCACGGCATGTCCTGCCGCGCGCGATCAATTGGGTGGGACTCTTCTACATCGCCGCCGGGCTGGCCTGGGCCATGACGCCGGGACTTGGATTTCTGCAACCGTGGTCGCTGGGCATCGTCTTTTTTGCTGGCGAATGGGCCGGGGGCCTGATATTGTACTGGGACGGGAAGCGGTTGGATGAGGCCGCGCCCGACTTTATTCGGCATTCGGAGAAAACGTATGGCCACGACACCTGAAATCCCTTGTCCGCACGGGGCACTGAAGCATGTGTTCCACGAGCCCAGCCGTATGGCGATAGTCACCACCCTTTGTGCCCGCGAGGACGGTTGCACGTTTGGCGAATTGAAGACCCAGTGCGGCCTGACCGACGGTAACCTAAACCGGCATTTGAACGCGCTGGTTGAAAACGGCATGGTGCAGTGCCGGAAAATTACCCGCCGGTCACGGGGTTGTACTCAGGTCGAGGTCACGGATACCGGACGCGAGCAATTTGTGGCCTACTTGCGGTCGCTGGAGGATGTGCTGCGCTACACCGCGTGCGCCTTGGCGGGCCAGGAGGAACTGGATGGCCGCAGCTGGCTCTGGTCCCTGGCTGCGGCGAAGTAGTTTTTTTGGTGTTTTACTTTGCACCGCAAAGTAAAGAAAGGTAGTTTGTGCAGGAAGATGTCAGGTTTCAGGCCTTACCCAGGGTTAGCAGGCATGAGAGAACGGACGACGCTTACGTGGTCGCTTGTGGTGGACGAACGAACCGCATCGTCGTCCGTAAGCGCGAAGGCTGGTCGCCGTGCGCGTTCACCGGATGTCCGTGTTCTCCCAGACAAGTGTCCCCTGACACTCGACACCCGGAAGAGTAGACGATGAGGTCAACGAAGCACAACCAGATGCAAGTGGGGATCGAGGCGCTGGGCATGTATGTCCCGCGCTATTATCTGCCATTGCGGGACTTGGCTGCGGCACGTGGCGTGGCGCCCGGCAAGTTTCTGCAAGGCCTGGGCCAGGAGGAAATGGGGGTGCCGCCGCCAGACGAGGATGTGGTCACCATGGCGGCCAATGCCGCGCGTGAAGCGCTGGCCGTCGTAGACACAGACTCGATTGACACCCTGATGTTTGCGACCGAGTCGGGCATCGACCAGTCCAAGGCCGCCGCCATCTACGTGCACCACTTGCTACAGCTTCCGAAGTACTGCAAATCGTTTGAGATTAAGCAGGCGTGTTGTGGCAGCACCGCCGCGCTGCAGATGGCGTTGGCGATCGTAGCGCAGCGCCCGGAACGTAAGGTGCTGATCGTGGCGTCGGACGTTGCCCGGTATGGCTTCAACACCCCCGGCGAACCGACACAGGGGGCCGGCGCGGTGGCGATGGTCATATCGGCCACGCCCCGGATTCTGGCCTTGGAACCCGAATGGGGGGCGTACACGGAAGATGTGATGGATTTCTGGCGGCCCAACTATTTGGACGAGGCGGTGGTGGACGGAAAGTACTCCATCAAGGTTTATTTGAAGGCGCTGGCGGAGTCCTGGACGCAGTACGTTGCAGAGTCCGGACGGACCCTGGCGCAGCACGACCGCTGCTGTTACCACCTGCCGTTCACGCGCATGGCGCACAAGGCGCACCAGCACCTGAGCAAGCTCGCGGGCGGCGACCCGGCGGACGTCACGCTGCTGGCCGACTCGCTCCAGTATAATCGCCGTATCGGCAACAGCTACACCGCATCGCTGTACGTCGGACTCTTGTCCTTGTTGGAAACCGCCGCTACGGATCTGGCCGGCCAACGCCTGGGCCTCTTCAGCTATGGGTCGGGCTGCATGGCGGCCTTTTTCAGCGGGGTGGTGATGAAGGGTTACCGAAAACACCTGCAACCGGATCGGGCGTCTGTTGACCTGGACACGCGCCACCGCTTGACAGTGGAGCTGTACGAGGCGTTCTACCGCCATGAACTGCCGCGTGACGGCCGTCGCTACCGGACACCGGTGAACGAGACGGGCAATTTTCGCTTGAGCGGGGTGGAAGGTCATAAACGCCTGTATGAATCCTGCGCCCCGGTGGCCCGGCTCGTGCCGGAAACGCCGCGCGCGCCCGTGCGGCGTGTGGGAGGAGGCTACTGCATCGCGTAGGGATGCAAGGCACCACGGGATACGGTGCCCCCCTTAACCGACGCATCATGATCCACCCGCTGGCGGGTCGGACGACGCCACGCCCTTCCATGCTGGGATGCTGTTTCAGATTAGCCCCAGGAACCAACTCGCACCTGTCAGTGCGAATGCGATGACAAACGCGATCAGGAAGGGCCCTGATTCCCGCTTGCGCCTGTTCATTTCAGCAAGCTAAAGAACAGACCGTTTGCCGCACGTTTGTCAAGCCCGACGGCCGTCGTGCCGCCTATGGCTTGAGCCGCGCGTGCGATCAGCATATCTGTGCATCTGTGTCACGCATATCCAGTGGGCGGAAATTGCATAGTGTCACGTTAATAGTTGAATTTACCAAACATTGGGCCAATAGTTGTCGTTTAGCAATAAGGGTTGTTCGTCCGGCGGATACGCGGTAGATCAGCTCACCCCGTCAACCGCCTCACCACTATGACATTTGCCCTACAGATACTGGCGATATTCGGCTTGATTGCGTGCGGGTTTTATGCCCGGAAACGCCAAATCTTGAGCGGACAAGGAACGCGGGAACTAGCGCGCCTGGTTATGGATATCATCTACCCGGCGCTGATCTTCACCTCGATCACGAGTTTGTCGGCGGCCGACTTGGCCGCCAATATCCTGCTGCCGCTCTGCGTGCTGGGGATTGCGCTGACCGGCCTTTTGCTGGGGCTGATTGCCGTGCGGTTTCTGGGGGCGATTGCGCCCGCA
>SLLF01000004.1 GCA_007134175.1 Kiritimatiellia bacterium
CCAGAACGGTCTACGGTCTGGATGTGACGCCGGCTTTTGTGGCGGTCGTCCGGGGGCGACTGACGCGCGGCGGTGTACGGTTCGAGACTTGTCTGGACACCATACCGGAGAACGGCGATGTACTTGGCGCCCTGACTTCGTTGCTTGACCGCTTGCACGGCGACGTCGAAGCGCGACGCGCTTGGTGGAGCGCAGCCTTGCCGTCCAAACACGGTAGCACCCGTTGGTTGACCGCGCCCTTCCCCGCCCGCCGCAAGGCGCGCCGCGTCCTACCGGCCCTGCTGGACGTGCACCTGCCCTTCCCGCTGGAATCCTGCATCTACGGATTTCTGGGCCTGGACGCCACCTCCACTGACGGACAACGAGCCTTAGCCATTGCTGCTCGCCGTGAGGCGGTGGAGCAACATCTCGCCCGGCTAGCGGCCTGGAAGATCGAGCCTCACGTGCTCGACCACGAAGAGGTCGCTTGCTGGGATTATCATCAACAACAATTGCCCCCTGAACATCGTGCACACTCGGTAGTGGCCTATCTTGGCTTGGACCGCAGCGTTTTGGTGGCCGGCCAGCAGGATACGGTTCTGCATACCCGGAGCACCCAACGCGCATTGACAGCGACGCTTGCCACCGCCTGGGTGGAGCGGGCTTCACGACTACTGCGCAGCGCGGGGCCAGCCCCGGCCGCCGGCGCGATCCACTGGTACTGGACCGGTCCCGGCGCCGCCGACCAGGCGATGCTCGCCGCCGCTGAATCCGCCCTCGGTCAACAACACCGGAACTTGGTGTTTCATCATCATGCCGAGCCGCGTACGTTTCTTGCACGCGCCTTGGCGCAGCGGGTGCTGACGCGTTCGCGGTGGGCTTGGAACTTCCGGCAAGGATCGGCCGCGCATCCTGCGGTCCTGCGGCAACGCACCATGACCCAGCGGCAAGCGGCGGCAACGGTGTTGGCGGCCGGCCTCGCGTTGTGCCTGCTGAACGCCGGCCTCCGCTACCAGGCCGGCGCACGGGAACGGGCAGCGGACGAGGCCTTGGCGGAATGGACCCGCCGCATCACCGGGCAACCGCACGTTATCCGCGGTCAGGAAGTGCTACTGGCGGAGCGGGCCATCGAGGCGCAGCAGGCCGGTTGGGCCCCACTGCTGCAGTTGGCACAGCCCGGCGCACTACACGCCTGGGCGGAGGTGCTCGCATTGGCGGCGCGCCACCAATTGCAATTCGACGTGATCACCGTCCGGCCGGGCGAGTTGCAGTTGCGAGGCACTGCGCCCGATTGGGATTCGACCGAACGCTTTGCCGCGGCGTACCGTGACCGCGGTCGCCGGGTGGAGCTGGACCAACAGGATATTACCGAGACGCGGCGTGTACGGTTCCGCCTAGTGGTCCACGATCAGGAGGAAGCACCATGAACCGCTGGGGCACGCGTATTTGGTGGGTGGTCGCCTGGGCCGTCCTGGGATTGGGGCTGATCTTGTCGCTACAGACAGCCCGACAACAGGGCGCGGCGCGGCAACGCCTGCAGCGCAGGCAGCAGGATGGCGAGGCCCTGCACGCATTGCTGGCTGAACAGGCCAAACCGCTAGCCATCCGCGCCACCTTGGAGAAACTATCGCATGACACGCCCCCACCGCTGCGGGAGCTGCTGGCCGCACACGGACCGGCCGTGCCCGCCGATTTGCGGCGACGAGAATCGCGCACCAGCGCGGCTGGCTGGCAGGCGCAGCGCTGGGAAGTGCATTTCGAGTCGGTGGATCTCGCGGCCCTGGCGAAGTGGCTCCGCATACTGGAATGGCAGCAACCGCCCTGGCGCTTGATCGAGGGCGACTGGCATCACGCCGACCACCCGGCGGGAGCGGCGCGCGCCACCTTAATTGTTGAAGGCCTGCACCGGATCCAGTAGCCGGCTTCCAAGCCTTGTCCGGCTTGCTTCGGCACCAGCGGGACTTAGCCGTCCAGCTCGTCCCGTTCGATCCGTCGGCCGGTTTCTACTGAACGGACGAACATCTGGCAGAGGGCCATCACCTCGAGGTTGTGCCGGGCGCTGATACCCGGTTCGATGCCGTTGGTCACATGGTTGTGGAAATCGTGGAGGACGCCAACCTCGGCGGGGGGAACATCCTGTAGCGGGACGGACTGGACCGGTTCCCACCCCAGTTGTTGCGTCGGGCGCTTGGAAAATACGATGCCGCTGTCCGCGTTTTCGGCCGCCCCGGTGTCGGCCTGAACCAAGGCCCCTTGCCGCCCGTGGAACGCGAGGTGATACAGGCCCCGGGCAGAATCGTGGCCATGGAAATAGTTTACTCGCACGCCGCCCTCGAATTCGATATGAGCAGCGGTATTGGCTGGATGGCTGTAGGGCGACCATGGCGGGCCAAAGGCGTGCCCTGTCACCGCCAGCGGCCGCCCGATCCAGTGCATCAGTGAGTCGAAATGATGACAGCTCATATCCCAGATCGAAGCGAAGGGATAGTCGAGAGTGCGGGGAAACGGACGGACGCGGTGATGAATCAGATCCACGCACGAGAGTGTCCCCAGGCTAAGATCCGGCCATTCGCCGCGCAAACAGGCCGAAATCGTCTGCTCCGTAGCCTTATAGCGGTAGTTTTGCGCCACGCAAACGATCCCCTGCTTCGCTACAACATGATCGACCAGTCGGCGCGCACTGGCCCAATCCGGAGCCATACCCTTTTCCATCAGCACCGCCAAGCCGGCGTCGACCCCCTCGATCGCCAGCGGCACATGATGCTTCGTTGGCGTGCAAATAATCAAACAATCGAGGTCGACAGCCTCGATGGCCTCCGTCGTTGTCGTGAAGCAAGCCGATACCGCCAGCCCCGTTCGCTCGCGGGCAGCAGCCAGATGATCGTCGATGATATCAACTAAAGCGACGAGATCGAAGCCGTGCTCCGGGCGGGCGTGTTCGAGCACCCATTTGGCCCGGCCAGCTGTTCCGATCAAGGCCGTACGCAAAATTTTCTTGCTCATGATTTAGAAGTCTCCTGCTCGGGCTAAAGCGTCTTGAAAACCTATCATGGCATGGGCTCACCCGCCATTTAGCGGGCGCATTGCGCTTGGTAGGC
>SLLF01000032.1 GCA_007134175.1 Kiritimatiellia bacterium
GAGGCGGCCACGCACCAGCCCGGCTGGGTGCGCTGGGCTCCGCTGTTCGTATGGGTGCTGGTTGCATTGTGCTATGCCCCGTTCGTATCGATGACGGGTTGGATTCCCGGCGCATACGGTTTGCTGGTTCTGGGGGGAGCGATCACCGCCTGGCATGCGGCGCGCAGGTTGCAACCGTTCACGGCGCAACCGTCGCCGCGGATCAAGGAGGTCTTGCCGCCGTGGATTGGGCGATTGATCGCGCTCAATTGCTGGTGGAGCACCGCCGTGATTATCGGTGCGGGTCCCGACCTTCCCCGGCTTTGGTTGGTCGCGGCACTGGGTGCATGTTGGTTCGGCAACCGCTGGACCGGCCGTTGGTTTTACGCAAGCTAAACGCGTCAACGTGTGGAAAAAGTGATCGACCCGAACGTGCCGGCGGGCCGCGGCCGGTTGACCGTGGTGAAGGGCGATCTCGTGGGCCAGGGACCAAAGGTGCGATCGAGGTAGGAGGGTGAAGTGATCGGCGGGCGTTGACGGTGCCCGTCACGACGTGTCTCATGTCCGACCCGGACATGCACCCCCGGTGGATGGACGACGCCGACCGCCCGTGGGTGAACCCGCCGTACGTGTCGGATGGAGTAGGGGGGATGGTGGATGACGTAAGGGGCGTGCGTGGTGACGGGTCTGCGCCGGGCCTGTTCCTCGGCCCGGGCCAGCCGCGCCTCCAATGATTGCAGTCGCTGTTCCTGTTCCCGCCTGCGCCATGCTTGTTCCTGTTCCCGCTGATAGCGTTCCAGCGCCGCCGCATAGTGGGCGTCGGCCGGCACGCCAGGGTAACGTGCACGGAAATCACGCCAGAAAGCCACTTGTTCCGTTGCCGGCCGGTTTAAGAAGTAGGGATCGTGAATCCGGGCCTCGAGCAAGGCTTCCCCTGCGGCTTGCCGCTGCGCCTGCTGCGCCGCCCGCACGGCCCGTTGTCGTTCCGCCTCCCGTTGGCGCTCGGCCGTCAAACGGGCCGCTTCCTCCGCCGACACCAGCGCCACCTCGGCCACGCGGTCATCCTGCAGGCGAACCCGGCCTCGCTCGTAATAGAGCCAGACGACATCGGCCATTTCAATGAAACCGCTGGGTTTGCCCAGTTCGGCAATAACCTCCTCATGGGTATCGCCGACCCGCACCCCACCGGTTACAGTCGTGGCCACCGCCAGACACGCAAGACACGTCGCGCTAAACCAACGTAACCACTTCGCTGTGCAATAATGATAACCGCTCATCATTCACCTCCGTGCCCTGTTAGACGTCAGTCGGCCTTCGTTTCTTCACGCGGTTCGAACGACAGGGCTGCCGAGTTGATGCAGTAGCGTAGACCAGTCGGTGCCGGTCCATCGTCGAAAACGTGGCCCAAATGTGCGTCGCAGCGGGGACACAACACCTCGGTCCGCCGCATTAAATGGCGGTTGTCCTCCTTCTCTGTCACGTGTGACGGGGCCGCAGGTTGCCAAAAACTAGGCCAGCCGGATCCGGAATCGAACTTATGTTCCGAGTCGAACAGCTCCAGACCGCACCCTGCACAACGATAAACGCCGCAACCTTTATGGTCGTTATATTTGCCGGTAAAGGGGCGTTCGGTACCGCCGCGCCGGATGACCGTGTACTGTTCGGGCGTAAGCTGCGTCCGCCATTCCGCCTCGGTTTTTTCTATGCGATCTCCCATGAAACATCCTCCTCCGGTTATGAATCCGTCTACTGGTAGGCACGTGCTTTCATCCGCCGCTTGCAGCCACATAAGTGGCGCCACGAGCAGTAAACCCACCAAGGTTGCGCCAGACCACTTGGCGTTTTGTTTCATAATGTCAGTTTACATCTTCTCGGGAGAGGTGCAACTGAATCACAGCGATTGCGTCACGACAAATTCCTGGCGCGGATCGGCGGCGATGTGGGCCGCAAACCGGTCGGGGTCGTGACCGAACAGGAGCACCATACCCTCGTCTGCGATGCGCGGCAGCCACTGCTGCTTCCAGGCACGCGTGTCTAACGGGAAGGTGTCGTAGGCTGTCTGAAAGACCAGGCGTAGGTGATGTGCCGTCAAACAGACGTCCCCGGCATAGACCGCTTTGATGCAGGGGCCAAAGGCGTCCGCGGCCGGATGCTGCAGGTGCATCGGTTCGCCTTGCAGTTCGAATGCGCAATGCCCGCGCGTGTGGCCGCCGCTACGGTGCATGGTCAGGCCGGGCGCGATAGTGGTGCGATCGGACTCGATCAGGCGCAGCCGCTGATTCGCCACAGCTTGCAAGGGCGCCAGCACGTCCGCCGGATACGATTTATAGAGCAGCGGATTGCCGGAACAAGCGTCGTGCCATTCCTGCGCATGCACGAAATAGTCCGCTTGCGGGAAGGTCAACTGCAATTGACCCTCAAGGATGCGGCCAATGCCACCGGCATGGTCCCAATGCAGGTGTGTCAAGGCGACGAAATCAATGGTGTCGGGTTCAATAGTCAGGTCCCGCAGCGCCTGTAGCAACGGCCAGCCGGGTGGCATCGCCTGCAAGCGTTGCTCCTTTTCGCTGAACCAGGCCGGATCGCCGCAACCGCTGTCCAGTAAGCCGCGCCGTCCGTCGGGCCACTCCAGCAGGCAGACGTTGGCACGCTGGGGCACGGCGTTGCGTTCATTGGCGGGTAGACCACGCGACCAGATCGGTTTGGGTACGAGACCAAACAAGGCCCCTCCATCTGTTGCGAAATGCGAAGCGACGATAGGCGTAATGGCGATGCTGGGCATGGCGGGTTGATTAACGGATCAAGTGGATTAATTTTTGTTCTTCGCCGTTCCGCTCGATGTCGAGCACGACCGCGTCCATACGGCCCTGCATGAATTCGCTAATGAAGTATTGGGCCCGGGCGGGGCTGGTCATCGGCATGGAGTTCACCCGCCGTACCACGTCGCCATCCTGAAAGCCGGCGGCGACATACAGTTCATCCTCCCCCAGCTTCTCCAGGCGGAAGCCGGCGATTTCGTCGTCGACATTGTAGTCGGGCTGCATGGCCAACAGCAAGGCGGCCATTCGTTCCGGGTCCCGCTGTACTTCGTCGGC
>SLLF01000318.1 GCA_007134175.1 Kiritimatiellia bacterium
CGCCGGTGGGAAAGAACACTTCGGCATGCGGCATAATCCAAGGGTAGCCGAAAAGCCCCTTGTAGGTCACCAGTTCGAAACCCAGCGAGGCATCACCGATACCACTTTCCCTATCGCCGAAATCAGGATCAATGGTCCGATAGGGCAATTTACCAAAGACCACTAAATCCCTCAAAAGGGTATATCGCATATAGGGAATCACGGCAATTTCGTCCGCCAGGTCCCGCTCCAAGTAAACGACCTCTGTGCCGATCTCTGCTTGTAGCAGGCGAGGCACACGGTTTTCCTTAGTCAAAGCGGTCCGCACGGAACTAGCCTGCGCCGCGCCTGCCACGATGATAGCCAACGTCAAAATAATCCATTTCTTGTTCATCTCATGCTCCTTGTTATGGTTAATCAGGATGCCAGCTTGGAATCTAGCGCATCCGTACCTGAAAATCTACTAAAAACTACAGGACTCCTGCCGTGGCGTCGATGACCAGCAACGGTTGCCCCGGCGCGGCATCCGGCGGGGGCCACAACTGCTGCGGTTCAGCGAGCCACTGCGTGTGAACCTGATGGGCCGGTGCCCAGAGCAGTGCGGCCGTGGGCGGATGGCGCAGGTGGCCCAGATAATGGGTCAGTCGCTCCAGGTCAAAACCACCCTCTGCGTCGATACTGGCGAGCAGGCGGGGGCTCCATTCGCCCGTCAAGTCCACTACTGCCACCCGATGTTGCCAAACCAGCCAGCCGGGTTGGTCGGTAATAAAGCGGTCACGGTTGAGTCCTTCGGCCAACAGGATGTCACTTATTGCACGGCGTGTCTCCGCCTGGTTGCGGAGCGTCGCGGTGTGATTACGGACGAATGTTGCCTGGCTGATCAACGCCTCGCCCAACAGCAAGGTGCCGGCTACGCCCCACCAGACCGCAAACAGACGGTGCTCCGACCAGCCGGGCAGGCGGTGCAGCAGGCGGTTACCGAATTGAAACGGCAAGTAAACCACACCGTAAGCCGCCAGCAAGAGCAGGAAGGGTGCCGTGGCAACCGCCAGCACGGGCCCGGAGGATCCCCCCATATAGGGGTACAGCGGAATCCACAGCACCCAGGCCACGAGCGGCAGCAGGCCCAAAACGGTATAATGCCGGAAGCGCTCCGTATGCCGGGCCTGCCCCGCAATAAGCACCATTCCGATCACAGCCAGAACGACACTGATGGGACCGCCCGGCAGCACGGCGTTTCGCCATAACGCCGCGACTTCGCTCACACCCATCTGCATCCAGTGGCTGGTCGCGTGCCAACCGGCAGCCGGACCCGCCTCGATCCAGATATCGGCGGCCAGCGGCGCATGCGGTAGCCGGGGCCACGGCACCTCCACCACCCGCTGGTTCCAAGCCAGCATCGGCAACGTACACAAGGCCAGAAACAGCAAGCCGTTCAACCCGCGCAAGGCCACGGCCATGGGCGACAACCGCTCCTCACCGGGCAGCCAAGCCAACGCCCCGGTATGCAGCCAAAGGGCAAGCCATACCACGACCAGTTCCACGCGCACCCACATGGCCATCGCGATCAGCACGGTTGCCGAAAAAGGCAACCCCCGACCGCGCCGCGCCAAGTCGGCAATGTGGCGCTGTACGGCCGCCACAATCAAGACCATGGCCAGGGCCTGACTCGTCCCGGAAAAACTCGCGCGATACAGCAACGGGGTCAGTAAGGCGTAGGCCGCCGTAAAGCCAATGCATACTGGATACGGGAAAAGTCTTTCAGCTAACCCCTGCAACAGCAGTAGACTCAGCCCCACTCCTGCCAGCCCGAACAGCAGCGCAACCGTCAGGTCGTCACCCAGTCGCCGTACGCCCAGGGCCAGTAATCCCCGCCATGCCACATCGCCCACCATGGGGATGGGTGCGCTGGCGTGCCAATGGTAGGCCTGCGCGGTTTGAATCGAGCGAGCCATTACCAAGTGCCGGTAGGGCTCATCACCTGGGAAAAGGCGCTCTCCGGCTTCCTGGCGAAACCGAAATTCCAACGTGGCAAAGAGCACGACCAGAAAAATCAGGGGCAAACACCAGGCGGTCCCCCGCTGTAATTGCCATTTGGTTAGCTTGATCATGCTCGTATTCCGCGGACGTACAAGGCGTCAGGGCATGGTTAAAATAATGGACTGCGGCACCAGGACCGGGTGGCGCGCACCCTGAACCCAGTATTCGCGTCCGCTGATCCGCACCGCGCGGCCCAGCAAGGCATGTAGCTGTTCTTCGTTTCCTTTTACATAGCAGATGGTTTCGATAATCGGTCCGCGCGACCGGGTCAGCCGATAGCGGCTGGGCCGACCCAGCACGAAGCCCGCCGGCCGCAACGTGCCTTCGCGCTCCACCAGATCGCCCTGCCCATCCAGCGGAATCAAATCTAAATCCGGCGGTGGTGGCACCCGAGTGGGACGCTCGACGCTGGGTGGAGCGGGCCGGGTCGGTACAGCGGGCGTCTCCTCCACCATGGGTGATTCGGGTTCCGGTGCCGGTTCACGCGGGGCCACTGCTTCCGCCTGGGGTGGTGGCGGTTCGGCTACAGGTTCCGGCAATTCGACGAATTCCCGTGCTATCCAGACCTTGGCGTTGGTTGGCGCGGCGATACCCACCCACTCGGCAAAGGTGTCGCGCTTGACCACCTCAGCGCCACGCTCGAGACGAGCCACGACGGCGTGGTTAATGCCGGGTCCCGCCCGCACATTCAACCGCGGAGCCGCGACCTCGGTTCCTTCCAAAAAATCGCTGTGCACCCAGAAAATGATATCAGCGGGTGGCCGTACGGCCACCCACTCCTCCTCGACAACGATCACGCTAAGTTGATCGTTGCGCTGAACTTGTCCCACCACCTCCCCCCGCAACTGGGGTTCCGCACGGAGATTGACGCGGTTGCCCACCACGCGCGCCGTTTCCGCGCCCGGCACCGTCAAGGCCCAGCACGTCATGGCCAAGATGATTAATAATCTCTTCATACGCCCCCTCCATTCGTCGTCATTGTGACCGTGACCCGCCGATAAATCCAGCGAAAATTCCGACCGGGTGGCGCTTTCCGTGCGCCCCTTCTGGGTTGGCTACAAGCCATAAGCCACCCGGCGAGAACGGGGGGGCTCGCCCGCATTTCTCACGGGGCGCCCCACGGCCTTGCGTGCCACGCCGTAGCCCGGCGAAGGAGGGTGCCGCGGGAGCCAAACTTCCTCAAGCTATTCCACTGCACGTAGCGGAAAGAGCCCGATTTGTGCGAGAAAGGAGCTATACTCCTATGCTCGCTCATTCCGGGCTCACTCTGGCCGCAGCCTGTAGCCAGCCTAAACTCCCGCTCCGTCCGCACAAGGCGGACGGGGGCGCACCGATGCAGCAAATTGACCGGCATTCGGGTGAGAAATGCGGGCTAGGCCAATTGTGGCGTGTTCGGATTGTTCGTCTCCACCCACTTTGCGGCGGACTCCACGTCCGCGAAGACTTCGATTTTGAACAGCGGGGCAGGTATCGTTTCCCGGTACAACTTGACCATTTCCCGCTGGAGCCTATCGGCCACGACGACCGCCGTGGGAGCACCTTTGAAGACCGGTGGAATGGTGTCAACCGCCGTGGTGGCGATATCGCCGAATTCGACCAAGGGCACCACCACCCCCTCACCCAGTATCCAGATGTCCGGCACTTCCTTGTGGGGGTCCAAGCGGCGCAGCTCCATAATAGCCTGGATCGCATCCCATTTGGACACGTCACCCCAAAGGTCCACCCGCTGATAGCCGTTCTCCCCTTCAATCTTGTAAGGCATAACTGCTTTATCCCCTAAAAATTCGTACCCATTAAGGTCATTTTCCATGCAACACTTCGACAAAAAAAAGTATGTTTTTTTATTCTATGGAACAAGCCGTCACATGGGAAGTCCGAAAATGAGCGGATGTGGCGACTTGTTTCCAGCGGACTCAGGGCGTACGGTTGGCGCAGGAGAATGTAAGGCGAAGGATGAAATACGCGCTTAGAGCAGCTGCTATCTGCCTGGCTGTTGGGCTGTTACTCGCAGGAGCCGTCCTGTTTTTTTCCAGGGCGGCCGGACCGGCCACCTCGCACAAGGAGGATTCGGTGCGGCCGGTGGCGGGCCGTGAACCTTCAACGTCGCTCGACCACGACCATAGGTCCGCTCCACGCCCGGACAGCCCGGCCGATGATGGTCAATCGGCGGAAGCGGACGCTCCGTTGCCGCGCGGCGCAAGGCGCAGCGCTCCCGTGCCCGGAACCGCCGCGGAACCACACGTCCCCCGCCGGGGGCGGCTGGCTGATCCGGACTATCGTGCGCACCGGATGGCCGAGCAGGAAGCGCGTCAACAGGCGGCCATGGAGCGTGCCCGCGACTGGGCGCGGCGGACGGGGCAACCGATGCGCATGGAGACCAACGGGGTCACGCTGGTCCTGGTAGATTACACCGATGAACACGGCCCCATCTACCGGACCACGCGCAATGTGACCGCCGCCATGTCCACCGCTACGGATGTCCTGCATAATCATCCCTACCTGCTGGATGGGGCGGGCTGGACAGCCGGCATATGGGACGGCGGATCCGTCCGGACGTCGCATACGGAATTTGTCACAGAGCGGGTGACCAATATGGAGCCCGACGAGCCCGTCAACTGGCACGCCACCCACGTCGCCGGCACCATGATTGCGCGTGGGGCCTTTGAGGATGCGCGCGGCATGGCCCCTGCCGGACAATTGGAGGCCTACGATTTCCACTCCGACCTTGCTGAAATGACCGCGCGCGCCATGGCCGCGCCCGACGAGGATGATCAGTTTCAGGTATCCAACCACTCGTATGGGTTTCGCGCCGGCTGGGACGGGAGCTGGTGGTACGGGACCTGGACTCCAGGGGTGCAAGAGTCGGACTATTTCGGCCCCTATTCCTCCTGGGATGCCGATTACGATCAACTCTTATACGAAGCGCCGTACTACCTCCCCTTCTTCGCCGCCGGCAACGACCGCAACGACACCGCCCCCGCTCCCGGCCAGCCTTTTTCTTACTGGAGCGGGGGGGGCTGGCAAAGCACGACCTACGACCCGGCCATCCACCCGTTCGACGACGGATGGAAACAAGGCGGTTACAATACCGTCACGTTTGGCAGCACCGCCAAGAACATCATGCTGGTCGGCGCGGTGGATGCCGCGCTAGCCGATGGCCTCCGGGATCCTGGCGCCGCCGCCATGAGCCCCTTCAGCGCCTGGGGCCCCACCGACGACGGCCGTATTAAACCAGATGTGGTCGCGGTCGGGGTGGACGTGCTGTCCAGTCATTCCCAGAGCGATTTAGCCTATGCCTGGTCCAGCGGGACCAGCATGGCCGCGCCTAATGCGTCCGGCTCCGCGCTGCTCCTGCTGGAGCGCTACGATCAGTTGTTCCCCGGACAACGCATGTGGTCCAGCACCTTGCGCGGACTGATCATCCACACCGCCGACTCGCTGGAGGGGACGGGGCCGAACTACAGGCACGGATGGGGGCTAATAAATGCGCAGGCCGCCGCTGACCACCTGACCGCTCACGCGGCAGACCCCACCGCCCATCATTTGGTTGAGGCGGTGATAACCCCCGACGACCCTGAACACGAGTTCCCTGTTTTCTGGCCCGGGGAAGACCCGATAACGGCCACGTTGGCCTGGACCGATCCGCCTGGTCCTGACGGCTGGTGGGGACTAAACATCACGAATACCGTGCTGGTCAACGATCTGGACCTGCGCCTTGTTGGCCCGGACGGGCATATTCATGAACCATGGATTCTTGATCCGGAAGACCCTGCCGCGCCGGCCACAACGGGCGACAACATTCGTGACAACGTCGAACAGGTATGGATCGCGGAACCGACCGATACCGGGGTGTACACGGTACGCGTGCAGTTCAAAGGCGATCTGTACGACGGACAACAGCATTATTCCCTACTGATCAGCGGCGCGGAATCAGTGGAACTTAATGTCGTTCACGAGCCGCTGCTCAATCTACATACCAATCAGTTTCCCATCACGCTCACCGCGCAGATTGATCCGCCGGAACTCGTTGACCTCGATGCTTCCGGGCTCTGGTGGAACACCACCGGCGACGAGGAGGCCTTTGACCGCATCGCCTGGGAACCCGCCGGGAATGCATGGTTCACCGCCGAAATTCCGCCCCAGCCGGAGGGCACCCGTATCTACTATTACCTCGACCTCGTATCCATCCTGGGAACGTCGTATCTGCTGCCCGCCGGAGCCCCGGCCGAACTTCATGCGTTCGACATCACCACCGAGGTGGATTTGACCGTGACCGGGATACCCGAACCGCTGGGAACCGTTGAGCCGGACTACGGGCTCACCACCTGGGCCGCCGGGAATACGATTATCGCGGTGGCCGAAGAAACGACACCGCCGACAGACGGTCAACGCTACCGCAACGCTGGCTGGGAAGGATCGGGATCGGTTCCGGCAGCGGGGGATGCAACCACCGTGTCGTTCGTTATCAACGAACCTTCAACCCTTGCCTGGCAATGGACCAAACAGTTTGCCCTGGAGCAATCATCCGCCGTGGTGGCACCCCTTAATAAAACGACGTGGTGGGATGACGGGACCGCAGCGGAAACCACACTGGCACCGGCGGCGGTGGACGTGGACGATGAGGAATACCGGTTTATCGAATGGCAAATCGACGGGACGCGGGCGGCGGACGCGACGGGCGGTGTGGCCATGAATCCGGCTATCCTTTTAACGATGACGAACGCCGTCCACGCCGAGGCGATCTACCTGCCGGCGGCCCAGGACACGGACGGGAATGGCCTGCCCGATTGGTGGCAGCTCCACTATTTCGGAACGCTGGGGGTCGATCCCGACGCGGATGCGGATGGTGACGGTTTCACCAATCGGGACGAATATCTGGACGGTACAGACCCGACCGATCCTAACGATAGCCCCGAGCCACCGACTATCGCGCACCACCCGCTTGCCACACTGCAATCCACCCCGGCCCCATGGCTGGTGGAGGCCGTCGTAACCGACAACCATGCCGTCACCACCGTTTCCCTTCACGTGCAACGAAACGACGAGGCGTGGGGCACCATCGCCATGGAACCGAACCCAGACGAGGCGGACACCTACGGCGCGATCATCGAACCGGGCGAAACGGGCGACGCTTTCTCCTACTACATCACCGCCACCGATCCGCTCGGCCTTGAACAACAGACCGACCCATTCGCTTTTGACGTCGCCTATCCCCTGCTGGATTGGCAACCTGAAGCCCTGGCCCCGTTCCTGCTGCAACCGGACACCGCTTCCAATCTGGTCGTGGAGGTGGCCAATCCGGGGCATGCCCCCCTCCAGTGGTCCCTTAACCGCTACGACTACCCCTTTGTGGACGACATGGAAAAGGACGCCGGCGACTGGACCACGTCCGGTCCGTCCAACCACTGGCATCGCACCACTCAACGAGCCTTTACCGGCGAGCACGCCTGGTACAACGGGATCCCCGGTACGAGTCAATACACCGCTCTTATGAACGCGGTCCTGCAGACCCCGCCCGTCACGTTGCATCCCGACACCAATGCCGCCCTGGAGTTTCAACACTGGATGGAGGCCGATACCGTCGGAGCGCCGACCGGTTATGCCTGGCACGGGGGTATCGTGGAGATCTCGCTGGACGACGGCGCGACCTTTGAGCAACTCCACCCAGCGGGGGGGTACTCGCACCTTATGGCCGACTTCGGTGACGGAAGCCTGCCCTTCCCGGTCGACACACCCGTCTATGCGAGCACCGACGGCTGGGAAACGGCCCGCTTTGACTTGAGCGCGTACGCCGGCGAGACGGTTGTGGTGCAGTTTCGATTCGGTTCGGACAGCTTTTATAACGGTTCCCAGGAAGGGTGGTATATCGACGACGTCCAATTCAGGTCCCGTGTTCCGGATGATGAACCGTTCTGGTTGGTAGTGGAGCCGACCCACGGCCAAGTCGAACCGGGCGACATGCTGCCGGTCGATCTGACGGTCTCCGCCGATCCCCAATTCTCCGGCAAGGATCAGGCCGCGCGGCTGGTGGTGGAAAGCAACGCGCCCGTTGACAGTCAGCGGGAGATTCCGGTGCGGCTGAAGATCCGGACGCCGCCCTCCGTGGATGTGACCGCGGCCGCCCAGACCTCGACCGACGGCACCGGCCTGGTCACGATTGAAGCAGCGGCCTTTAACCCCGACCCCGAAGCACTTGATGTCGAGGTGGCGTTCAGTCTTGATGAAGGAGCCACATGGGAGCGGGCTTGGATCAGCTCAGCCGTGAGTGCCTTCGGGTCCGATCCGCTGGTGGAACCCGACGATGAGCCCGCGCAAATTCGCGGGGTGGCGGTGGCACAGGCCTCGGGCAACATGACCAACCAATTGGTCATTACCTGGAACACGCAGGAATCACCCGCAATGCACCTGGCCACCAACACGTGGGTCCAAATCCGTGCGTGGGATGGATTCTACTGGAGTACCCCGGCTTTAAGCGCTCCGTTTCTGGTTGATAACGAGCCGCCCAGTGCACCCGGCCCGCCGGTTTCCACCACCCACACCGTTGGTGAATGGTCCCGGGAAAATCAGTTCGAGGCCGAATGGGCGGTAGCCGATGACGGGGCCGGTTCGGGCGTGGCGGGATACGGGGCGGTATTGACCGCTACGGGAGCAGCAGTCCCGCAGATCGTCACCACGACGGAATCCACCTTTGTCGTCCATGCTGTTCCCGACGGTGACGACTATCAGCTCGGCGTACGAGCCATTGATCACTTTGGCAATATCGGCGAAGCCGTCTGGCTGGGCCCTTTCCGCATTGACACCACCCCGCCCGATCCCGGCGATGCCGTAATCACGATTGCCGGCAGCCCGCTGGGCAACTACACCTTTGCCACCGTCCTGACCAATTCCTGGACGGGTTTTCAGGACAACCTCTCCGGGATAGCAGGCTACTACGTGGCCTTGGAGGATCAAGGCGGTACCGCCAACGGCCTGTACACCGAGGAAAACGAGGCGATACTGTCGAACGCCACTCCGGACGCGGTAAACACCGTCTATGTCTGGGCCGAGGATCACGCCGGGAACATCGGGGTGGCCGCCGCCGCGGAAATTCTGGTGGTGGGCAAGGAGGGGCGCTGGCATGACAGTGACTTAACCAACTGGGAGAAGGAAGTAGCGGGCATCCCGGTAACGGAGCCGGACGGGGCGTTTACCGCCAGCCTGGTTCCTGATCTATCGGGGGGGGGTGACCAGACCACGCTCCGCTGGCGCCATGCGCCGGGACGGCGCTACACCGTACACTGGACGGAAGGTCCACTGGGCCCGGGAGCGGAATGGCAGACACATATCTTGTCCGAAACCGACTATGCGGTGGATAATGGGAATGTGATTTGGATCGATCCCACGCCCTTGGCGGGACATGATCCCCGGTATTACCGCATCGAAGTGGAACTTGACGAATAAGATGAGCATGCACACAGAGCCGAACAACCGATGGCCTCCCGCCGCAGGTTTCTGCCCGAACAGGACCACGGGGCCCGTATCGCAACACAGCGGGCACCTGCAGCGCACCGTGCGGGGTATAGCCTGGCTGCTGGCATGGGCGACACTCCATCCGTTACCCGTTTCCGCTGAATCGATTTCCGTCTACACCGCCAACATCGTAGGGGTTCAGCGGCTGGCGCTGCCGGCAGCCAACCGGTTCCGCCTGGCCGCCGCGCCCTTTGAAAGCGAGCATAACACCTTGCAGGAGCTGCTGGCCCCGCAGCAAATGATCGCCGCCACCACGGCCGCCGGAGCGGATCGAATCCGTTTCTGGGACACCCAGGAACAAACCTACCGGTCGGCCGCGCTTCATCCGAATGGAAATTATTATCTACTGAATGCGAGCGGCCAATTTGATGGCGGCTGGGTGGTGGTCAATGAATGGGTGGTGACGCCGGGCACCGGCTTCTGGATCGTGACCGCCCCGACCTCGCCGGACAACCGTTCGGTTTTGGTCGCGGGCGACGTAAGCACCCGGGCGGATATTGAGCTGCCTATAACGCAAGGCTATCAGATTCTCACGTACCCGTTCGCGGTCGAACAACCACTGGGACAGACGCAACTCATGGCCAGCGGGGCCACGGCCGCCACCACGGCGGCGGGCGCCGACCGCGTCCGGATCTGGAATCCCGATCAGCAACGTTATGAGGGGTATGCACTGCATTCCAACGGGACCTGGTACCAATTAACGCCCAGCGGACAATTCGATTCCGATTGGATCGAATCCACCCATACATTCCAACCGGGCGAGGCGTTTTTTTACTGGGCCCAGCATGATTTTACATGGACAGAACCGAACCCGATCACTACTATGGACGAACCGTGATGACCGGCGGACACGGCCTCGCCTCCACCAACCAGTTGGTGGGCGGCTCGATTCGACCAGGCATGATGCAAGGAAAGATTGCAATGAAAAAGTATAGTTTGGCACTACTCGGCTTGTTGGGATTGGTGACCACGGGACAGGCGGATCTAATTTGGAGCACCCCCGATCTGGTCGCTGGCGGGATTCCCGATATCGATGCTAACTCGGACGGTTGGCTCGTGCAAATGTATCATGACGTCAACGGCGATAGCATCTTGTCCGAACTCGCCTTCAACTCGGACGGTACCCCGGGCGGCATGGGGAACTCCGCTGACGATGTCCTGCTGGCCTCCTTCACCTCATCGCTGGAAGCACTGGCCGGTCCGCCACCCGACGAAATTGTCACCGTAAATTTCGGCGAAACCTACACGACCTTTTCCACACTCTATAATCAATCGGTCTATACGGTGATTCTCGACGCCAGCGGTTGGCATGTCGCCCAGGCCGGTGTGAACCGCACCTTTGTGCTCGATGCCGAGCGGTTTGTACTAACCGGTTCCGAAGAACAGGTATATGCCGTCCCATCTGACAACCCCGGGGAGCATGAGTGGACCATGGTGATTCCAGAGCCTGGCACGATCCTGCTGATGGCACTCGGCGGGTGCGGGCTGATGGCGCTTCGCAACCGGCGACATCGGCTCGGCTGAATCCGGGAAACCTTGCCGACAGCCACGCCTGACGTCACGCACTGGTTTTTTGGCGGACCCGAATCTGAAGTTGCGATCCGCCAAGGATCGGGCGCACGTCGCCCTGCAACGGCAGGGCGGCCAGCAGCGGCCGCAACTCAGCGGGTCGATAGGCCGCGCGCAAACTCTCGGCATATTGCCGACTGAAGGCGATGGAGAAGGTCAGCACGATGTGCACACCATAGAGCAAGGGAACCAGGGGCGCCGGCGGACGCTGCAAATCACGCCACAGTAACAGCCCACCCGGCTTAAGGAGGCGGGCGGCCTCGCGCAAGGCCGCAGCGGGATCAGGAAATTCGTGGAGCGCAAAATGACTGACCACGGCATCGCATGACGCATCCGGCCAGCCGGTTGCGTCGGCCGAGGCCAGAATCCACTCCGGTTGGACGGCGCGCGACTGAGCATTCGCTTGGGCGCGATCCAGCATTCGCTGCGAAAGATCAACACCGACGAGGCGCCAGTCGGGACGGGCAGTGGCGAGATGAATGGGTATCCAGCCGGGTCCCGTCCCCATATCGAGAATCGTGCATGCCTGGTCCGACCTGAACTGATCCAGGATCGTCGTGGCAAAACGGCGCTCCCAATACGCCACCAACCCGTGCTCGGCGTGGCGACTGTAGACCGCGACTTGCTGCGGGTCGTCGTAGGCATTGGCGGCTTGTGGAGTGCGGTGCGGGTTCGTCATGACGCACTCCTCGAGTCGGCGGCAGGCAGCAGCCATTCCACGCTCGTGCCGCGCCCGGAGCTGTCCACCTCGATATGACCGTCGTGATCGATGGCGACACGCCGGGCGATAGCCAA
>SLLF01000195.1 GCA_007134175.1 Kiritimatiellia bacterium
AGGCGACGAGCTGGAATTCACGGTCCGCGTGACCAATCGATCCGAAGAACGCCAAACCGGACGCGTGCGGTTGACCTTCACCGATGCGCGCACCGGCGAGGCGATGGACGCGGCGCTGGGCAATGCGGAAACGGAACAGGATTTCGATGTGCCGGCGCTGGAATCGCGGACCTACGGCTGGCGGATTGCGGTGCCGGACGGCATGGGCTATCTGGTGTACCGCGCGGTGGCCGCGAGCGACCGCTTTTCGGACGGCGAAGAGGCCTACCTGCCGGTGCTGTCACGCCGTATCTTTGTGACCGAATCTTTGCCGTTGCCCATGCGCGGACCCGGCACGCGTACGTTCACCTTCGACAAGCTGCAGGCGTCGGGCGCTTCAGACACGTTGCAACATAAGGGGTTGACGGTGCAAATGGTGTCCAATCCGGCGTGGTACGCGGTGCTGGCTCTGCCGTATCTGATGGAGTTTCCGCATCCGTGCAGCGAGCAAATTTTCAATCGCCTATATGCCAATGGATTGGCACGTCATATCGCCACGGCCGATCCGCGTTTGCGCCGGGTGTTCGACCAGTGGAGGGGGACGGAGACGCTCACGAGTCCGCTGGAACAGAACGAGGATTTGAAGGCGGTGATATTGGAGGAGACGCCTTGGGTGCGGCAGGCGCAGCGGGAAAGCAAGGCCCGGCGCAATGTCGGGGTGTTGTTTGATCGGAACCGACTAGACGAGGAACAGGTGCGCGCCCAGTGGCAATTGACGCAGCAGCAACTGGCCGGCGGCGCCTGGCCCTGGTTTCCGGGCGGCCCGCCGAATGATTTCATTACCTTGTATATCGCCACCGGCTACGGGCGGTTGCGGCATCTTGGCGTGGAGATCGATGTGGCCCCGGCACGGCGGGCCTGGACCTATCTCGACAACTGGCTGACCCGGCTGTATCTCGATATCCCGGAAGAGCGGCGGGACCGTTATCGATTGTCGCCGCGTATCGCCTTGTACCTGTACGGTCGCACCTTCTTCCAGGCGGACCATCAGGTGGCGGACGCGCATCGTGAAGCGTTCGATTTCTTCGTGCAGCAGGCGCGTACCTACTGGCTCGATTTAGCGAATCGTCAGTCGCAGGCGCATTTGGCCGTGGCGCTGCATCGTTTGGGGCATCGGGCCGATGCGGAACGGATCATGCGTTCGATTCGGGAACGTGCTGTGCACGACGACGAGATGGGGATGTACTGGCGCGACACGGAGTATTCGTGGTGGTGGTATCGCGCGCCGATCGAGACGCAGGCGCTGATGATCGAGGCGTTCGACGAAGTGCTGGGCGACGCGGCATCCGTGGAGGCGTGTAAGGTCTGGTTGTTGAAACAGAAACAGACCCGTGATTGGAAGACCACGAAAGCGACGGCCGACGCCGTATATGCGTTGTTACGGCGCGGCACGGATGTGCTTGCCTCCGACGCGCTGGTGGAGGTCAAGCTGGGCGAGCGGGTCATTGAACCGCGCGACGTCGAGGCCGGCACCGGCTTTTACGAGCAAAGGTTCGCCGGGGCCGAGGTCGAACCGGAAATGGGGCGGGTAACGGTGACCAAGGTCGACGAGGGCGTCGCCTGGGGCAGCGTGCATTGGCAATACCTGGAGGATATCGCCCGGATCACTCCGCACGAAGCCACGCCGTTGAAGCTGGAGAAGGCGGTCTACCGGCGCGTCCACACCCCGCGCGGTCCGGTATTGGAGCGTATCGACGGCGCCGTACAGGTGGGTGACGAACTGGTGGTGCGGCTGGTGCTGCGCACCGACCGCGACATGGAGTATGTGCACTTGAAGGATCACCGTCCGTCCGGGACGGAGCCGGTGAATGTGTTGTCACGATACCGGTTCCAGGACGGATTGGCGTATTACGAGAGCACGCGCGACACGGCGAGTCATTTCTTCATCGATTACCTGCCGAAAGGGACGTATGTCTTCGAGTACGCCTTGCGGGTGCAGCATCGCGGGGTATACGAGACGGGGCTGGCCCGGATTCAATGCATGTACGCGCCGGAATTCAACAGCCACTCGGCCAGCGTTACGTTGCGCGTTGAGGATCTTTCTGCTGACGATGAGTGAGCACCGGTTCAATGTCAGTGCGCACTCGTATGAAGCACATGCCGTAGCGCAGCGGCGTCTGATGCAGGCGGTGCTGATGGCGTTGCCGGCCATCCCGCCGTCGCACATACTAGAACTGGGTGCGGGCACCGGGTTGTTGACCCGCGCCCTACTGGACCGCTATCCCGCCGCCTGCATCGACGCGGTGGACGTGGCGCCGAACATGGTGGATTATGCGCGGCGAACGTTTCAAGGGGAGCGGCGCGTGTCCTGGCAGACCGGCGATGCGCAGACCGTCAAGCTGGGGCGGCGCTACCCGCTGATCGTCTCCAACGCCGCCTTGCAGTGGGTGGCGGACCAATCCTGCACCTGGCGCAATATAGCGGCGCACCTGGAACCGGTCGGCTGGCTGGTGGCGGGCGTGATGCTGCGGGACACCCTCTGCGAGCTGCGCGCGCTGCGGCAGCAGATTGCCCCGGACAAGGTCGGTTGCTTCCAACTGCCGACTGCGGGTGACATCCGGCGGGCGGTGGAACAGGCCGGGCTCGAGTGGGAAAAGTGGGCACCGCTGCGGTTCACCTTGCGCTATGACGATGTGGATCATTTTCTGCGGGTCATCCATGCGCAGGGGGTGACCGGTGGGCAGCCGGCCCAGGGTTACGCGCCGCTCACGCGCGGGGAGCTACGGACCCTCAAGGCCGCGTACCAACAGCAATTCAGCAAGGATGGCAAAGTGTACGCCACCTATGATGCGGTTGTGTTGCGGGCGCGTCGAAGTGGTGGCGGAGGAGGGATTTGAACCCCCGACACGTGGATTATGATTCCACTGCTCTGACCAACTGAGCTACTCCGCCAGAAGAGAAGGGCGGTCCATCGAATCGTTGGACCATGACTTGGAGCTTAGGCGGATCGGCGGACGGTGTCAAGCGGCGCGGTTATCCCAGGAGCCGATTCGCGTTGCCTAGCCCACGTTTCTTGCCGGGCGA